>JAFMJU010000575.1 GCA_017853285.1 Gemmataceae bacterium | reverse complement strand
CTCGACACCCCATGATTCCAGGCCCAGCCCGTTTTGATTGAAGACCTCGGGCACGCCATGGCTGACCAACTCCACTTTCTGACCGGGGTCACCACGCCTCAGCAGGTGGACCTGCGGGTAAAAATGCGGGAACCCCCGGTCATCCGCATGGTGTGGCAAATGGGGCAGTCCTTCGGTTGTCACCAAAGCCTTGGTCAGCACAGGCTTGGCACCCTCTTTTTTCTCCTTTTCCAAAGCGTTCCATTTGGCCAGCCAACCCGGCTGCCGGAACTTGAACCATTTCAAGGCAATATGTTCATCGTCGGCCTTCCCTTTTCCCTCGCGCAACCTGGCCAGGGCCGAGGTAGTTTCGGCATCGGGACCGGAATCCCCAACCCCAGGCTTGATGTCGGCGACTGTGGCCACGGAAATCCGCAGGCGGCCAATCAGGTGCTGACTGTTTGGATGATTGAAAGCGAGGGTGAAGGTGAGCAGGCCGGGTTTTCCCCCTGGGTTAATAGGCTGGGCCGGATAAAAAACCGCCGCCTGACTTTTGCCAATTTGGCCATCGATGGCCCAACCGGAAATCGGGTCTGAATCGATGCTGGCTCCCACGGACAAAGAATCGGCGTTTTGCTGATGAGTCGCCACGGCCCGGGCCAAGGAAACCTTGCCACCCCCCGATTTTCCATCCTCGCTTGACCATTCGACGCGGAAATCGCCCAAGGCGAAATTACCGTTATGGGCACGCCCCGGGCCACCACGGGGCAAGCTGGGGTCGGCCAAAGCCTCCAGGCGAATTGCCTGGATTCCCTTGGTGGAAGTTGGAACCTTGATTACCACTGTTTCCCGTGCTGGCGGCTTTCCAGTAGCCAGGTACGATCCATCCGGCTGGCGTGCCCACGCAGTTTTGGCCGAGGACTGGATTGGGCCGTCGAGCACCATCCATGGCGAGAGATCGGCCGGCGATTTCAGATACTTTGCGAACTCACCTGGAAGCACTTCTTTCTCATAGCGGGCCAACTCGGCCTCCAGTGCCTCCAGTCGCCTGGAGTGACTGGCCGCCCGATCGGCGTTGCCAACCGGGTCAAGGTCGAGTTCCTTCTCAGAACGGATCGCAGTCGCATAGGCTGCGGCAAAACGGTAATAGTCCTTGGAGGTGATGGGGTCGAACTTGTGGTCGTGGCACCGGGCGCATCCAAGCGTGAGACCCAAAAAAGCAACGCCGGTGGTGTTGACCATATCATCGAGTTCATCGTAGCGGGCTGACTCGAATTCAACTTCCGTGAGCTGGGTGGGGAAAGCACCCGCACCCAGGAAACCGGTCGCCATCCAAGCCAACGGGTTCTTGGGTTCGAGTTCATCCCCGGCCAGTTGCCAACGGGCAAACTGGTCGAAAGGCATGTCAGCGTTGAACGCCCGGATGAGGAAGTCCCGGTAGGTGTAGGCGGTTGGGCGATCGTAGTCCTGCTCGTAGCCGTGGGACTCGGCAAACCGCGCGATATCCATCCAGTGGCGGGCCCACCTCTCACCGTATCTGGGGCTGGCAAGGAGGAAGTCTATCAAATCTCCCCAAGATTTGGGGTTAATTTTTCCACCGCCCGCATCCAGCCTTGTGGACCATTCCTCAACCTGTTCTGGGGACGGGGGCAAACCCAAAAGATCAAACCAGGCGCGACGGATCAATACCCTTGGTGAGGCCGCCGAATTGGGGTGCAACCCCTTGGCTTTTTGACTTGCAAACACAAAACGATCGACTTCGTTGACAGGCCAACCATTCGCCTCGGCGGCCACAGGCGGAACATCCGCCTTGGCCAACGGCCGCAACGACCAAAACGACCGACCTTCCTGCATATTGATGATGCGGTTGGTCTTTATGCCGGCCACCGCTCCAGCGGAACGGGGATCAGGGGCCCCCATTTTGACCCAGCTTTCAAAATCAGCGATCACCGATTTGGGCAATTTGCCCTTGGGAGGCATCTTGAGATCCTCCTCATGGCGCAAAGACTTGATCAGAAGGCTTTGGTCAGGCATGCCGGGAACGATTACCTGACCGGAATCCCCACCCTTTTTCCAAGCTTCACGGGAATCCAGTGCCAAGCCTCCCTTCAATTTCTTTTGGTTGGCAGCCTCAGCCGAATGGCATTTCTGGCACTGCTCCACCAAGACAGGGCGGATTTTCTCCTCGAAAAAACGCACCTGATCCGGCGAGGGAACCGGATCCGCATTGCAAATCATCAGGGTCGAGAAAACGATCGCGAGCATGAGAACCTCGCCAGGCGGGATATATTTATTATTAGACCCAGAAACAGCGGGGGGGGCAATGGCCCGTGATCCCTGCATCCTTTTGATTTGTCCGATAAATTGAAGCATCCGAAAGAAATCGTTTCAAAGTTCCCGGAACACCCTGTCAAGAGCCTGTCCCATGTCTTTTTTTGCCGAATTGAAACCATGGTCCAGCCTGCATGCCCCATGCATAGCCGCCCTGCATATCCTCGGCATGCTGGTTAGCCCGGCATTGGGCCAAGAAGACAAGGCACCTGCCGGCAAAGACGAGGCGGGGCTCAGGTTTTT
>JAFMJU010000574.1 GCA_017853285.1 Gemmataceae bacterium | reverse complement strand
TGGAGCCGCTCCTTCAAACATTTGGATTGCTGGAAAAATAAAAACATCGGCGGTGCACAGAGATAATTATTGGGCCCCCACCTACGGCCAAATCACCCGCCCAGGTTCCTTGACCCGCACCGAATACAACACCCCACCGCCGGTGATCAGCAGGGTTTTCCTGTCTGCCCCGGCGAAGGCGCAGTTGGTCACCTCGTCGGTGGGGATGGGCAGGAAATCAAGCTGCTTGCCCGTGTCGGGTTCCACCACATAGATGCCGGCGGGGATATCCTTGGCGGGTTCCGCAGGCGGGTTGGGCCGGTTCAGGCCGCCTGCAACGAACAGCCGGCCCTTCTCATCCTGCTTCAGGCCATCGGGCCCGCGGCCGGTGAACCAGTCCTTCAGCACCTTGCCCGTGCCCGGCCGCACCGTGCCATCGGCGGTCAGTTCAAACCGCCACAGTTTGCGGGCCCCACCCACGGTGTCGTTGTTGTTGTCGGCAACGAACAGGTACCGGTCATCGGCCGACACCAGCACGCCGTTGGCGCGCTCCACCTCGCGGCCCAACACCCGCTCCAGCTTGCCGTCGGGGTCGATCCGGTACACGCCCTCGATGGTTTTTCCCTCGGCATCAAGCTGCTGCATGTCATCGCGGGGGCCGTAGCGCGGGTCGGAGAAATAGAGCCGGTTTTTGGAATCCAGGGCCAGGTCGTTGGGCTGGTTGAATTTCTTGCCGCCAAAGCTGTCGGCCAGCACGGCGGCTTCCTTGCCATCGGGCCCGAAACGGACCACCCGGCGCTTGCCAGGTTGGCAAGCCAGCAGGTTGCCCTGCCGATCGAGGAGCAAGCCATTGGTGCCTGCATCCTCTGCGAAGATGCCCGGCTTGCCGTCCAGCCCCAGCAGCGTGATGCCACCCTTGCCGCTGGCAAAGATACCTTTTTCAGGATGCCAGGCGGGACCTTCGCCACCTTGGCCACCCGTGGCCAAAATGCGGAGAGTATCCTTTTCAAAGACACCCTGTGCGGGAACAGCCAGCAACAGCATCAGGGCCAGCATGGGTTCGTCTCCGGGGTCAGGCCTTCAGGTCCGCCGGCAGGGCACCGCCATCGGCCAGCAGGGCCGACAACAGGGGCGGCTTCTTGCCGAACTTCTTCTCGTACTCGGCCAGTGTGGGCACCAGCCGCACCTGCACCTTGCTGGCGTGGTGCAGGGCGATATCGGCCAGCTTGTGCTGCAAGAACGGGTTGGCGAAACGGTCCAGCACGGCCTTGGCGAAACCGGCCGGATCATCACACCGGCCTTCCAGCACCGGCACAATCTCGGTGAACAGCAATTGTTCCAGCCAGGCCCGGTTCTCCGCATCCTTCACTGCCTCGCCCACCTGGCGGAAACCACGGGGCCAGGCTTTCAACAGCAGCGCCGTGTGCCCACCGTTGAGGATGCGCACCTTGCGCAGGAAGTAGGGCAGCACATCATCCGTCCAGATGATGGCGGGATTCTTCAGGAATTCCTGTCCCGGCTTCTCGCGGCCCGCCCGGTGGATGGCGAACAGGGCGTACGGCTCGCAGACCGTCAGCAGCGGGTCGGTAGCCAGCAAGGGGTGCTCGGCCGGCGTGCCGGTAACGATGCGGTCCACCAGCGTCTCATGCCAGGAGCAGGTGTTTTGGATGTAGTCGACAGTCGCTTGGTCCACACCAAACCGGGCGGCCAAATCCAGCACGATCTGCTTCAGCAGCCCGGCATTCCCCTCGCGCAGTTCGCACGGGATGATGCGCAGGCCGGGTTGCCCGGCGGCATGGCGGGCCCGCAATACCGCAAGCAGTTTGGCCGGGAACGACCGGGGCACCGCATCGTCGGCCTTCTCATCGGCGAAGGTCTCGTAGCCCGCCTCGGTGGTGTTGGACAGTACCGTGGCCAAGTGGGGGGAGCGGGCCAGCTCCAGCACCTGCTGCCACTGGGTTTGCGCGGCCAGCGCGCGGCTGACCGACTCGCACGCCTCCACCCGGTCCACCACCTGGCCGTTCTCAATGCCGCGGATCACCACATGGTATTTGCCCGAGGCGCTGGCCAACGCCCCCGCGCGGTCGCCGGCGGTGGACTGCACAATCACCACCCGCCCCACCTGCTGGCCCTGCTGGTTGGCCTGGTGGATGAACAGGTCGGCGAACGCGCGCAGAAAACGGCCCGAGCCGAATTGCAGGACCGTTTCGGGAAGAGAAGTGGACATCAGCGATCAACTCCGCCAGGGGCTTGCAAACGGCTAAACCTTCTCCAACTGGATATCCAGTTTCGCGCCATCCACCTGCGCGGAAGCCGCATGGCTGCCGCCCGCCTTCCAGTGGGTGGTGAGGGTCTCCGCGGCGATGCCCGCGCGGTGCGCCTCGATCGCCTCGGCCACCTTGGGGTTGTCGCTGGCCAGGTGGAGCTGGATGCGGTCTTCCATCTCCAGGCCGGACTTCTTCCGCAGGTCCTGCACCTGGCGGATGATGTCGCGGGCCATGCCCTCCAGCGCCAGCTCGTGGGTGACGCGGGTGTCGAGCGCGACCTGGGTGGCGCGGTCGGCCACGCCGGTGAATCCC
>JAFMJU010000573.1 GCA_017853285.1 Gemmataceae bacterium | reverse complement strand
CTCATCGGCTTCAGGCCCAAAATCAATTCCATGCTGCGCAGCATGCTGCTGGTCGAGTACATGGTGCTGTCCTTGCCCGTCCCCCGGGTGTAGGGGCTGATGCACAGCGCCACCGCCCGGTGCGCGTCCACATGGTCCGGCCCGTTCTGCGCGTCATCCTCCACCACAAACACGGCCATATCTTTCCAGAATTTAGAACGGCTCAACCCCTCGATCACCATCCCCAGCGCGTAGTCGTTGTCAGCCACCATGGCGGTTGGCGTGGGGGCTCCGGGCCGGGTTCCGGCCGTGTGGTCGTTCGGCAGTCGCACGATGGTCAACCCGGGGTATTCACCCTTTTGCTCAAAATCAGCCAGTTCCTTCAGGAACCGTTTCGCCCGGGTCACATCCGTCACATCCAGGTTGTAGTTCGGGTAATAAGGGTCGAAATGGCCTTCCAGCGCCTTCACCTTCGCCTTGGTCGGTCCGTCCGGCTTGTCCCCATCGCCGATCCATTCCCCGTAACTGCGGTAGCTCACCCCGGCCTCGGCGGCCCGGTCCCACAGGTACCCCCCGGCCGGTCGGGCGATCGGGTCCTTGTTCCCCTCCGCCGGATAAAAGCCGAATTTTTTCAGCGGGCTACCCCGGTAAGACTGCGGCCACGCCTTCTCAACAAAGTCGGTGGCATAGGCCGCCATGGTCCATTCGTGGCCGTCGGCCGAAACTTCGCCTTCCACATAGAAGTTGTCCAAGAGCACATACTCCCGCGCCAGCTTGTGGTGGTTGGGGGTTACTTTCTCGGGAAACAGGCAAAGGTTCCTGTCACCATTCCCCTGGGGCATATCCCCGAAAACCTGGTCGTAGGTGCGGTTCTCCTTGATGATGTAGACGCAGTGTTTGATCGGGCTCGCCTCACCCACCTTGCCGGGAATCGGGTTCCCCTCGGGCCGGGCCAGCACCGGCTGGAAATCCTTGCGCAACGGACTGGCGGCGTAAGCTTTTCGGGTCCATTCCTCCAGCAAGCCGGGCTGCGGCCTGGGCACAATCTGCAGGCTACCGGGGAACAGGCCCGCGATGTATTGCCGGATGGGCAACTTGGTGTCCCTGGGCGCCGGATTCGGCCCGCCTGGATTCGCCTTTGAGGTCAGCCCCTTGCCGTTGGCCACCACCACCTGGCCCGACGGCAGAAACCGCACGCTGGTCGGGTACCACCCGCACGGGATGAATCCCAACGCCTTGGCCGATTCCCGTTCCTCGATGTTGAACAGCGCCACATTGTTGGCATCTGCGTTCGCCACCGCCAGCAGTTTGCCATCCGCTGAAAGGGATAGGCTGCTCGGGGTATTCCCGTTCGGCGCTCCGGGATGCAGGGCGCAGTCGATCGTCTGGACGGGCTTCCCGGTTTCCAGGTCCACCACCACCACCTTGGTGGAGTTGGCGCAGGATACATACAGTGTCTTGCCGTCCGGGTGACGGATCATTTCCGTCGGGTGGCTGTGGCCCAGTTCCCAAATGGCTTCCACTTTCCCGTCATCCAGATCCACTTTGGCCAGCGTTTGTTTGCCCCACAGGCTCACCAAGGCGGTGTCCTCATCCAGCGGTAGCACGGCGTAGGGGAAAGTCTGGTCCCCGGTCTTCACACGCACGGTCTTTTCTTTGCCGGTCGGATCCACCAGCGCCACCTGGTTTCCCAGCAGGCCGCAAACCGCCAGCAGGCCACCCTTTGGCATTTCAGCGATGCCGGCGGGAATGAAGGTTTCCTTCACATCCACCACCTGCACCACTTTGGGTTTGCCAAGATACCCCTCCTCAAACGGGTATCCCAGCACGGTTTCCCGTTCCGCTCCGCTCACCCAAAGCGTCTTGCCATCCCTGCTGAATGACATCCCATGGAAAGATTGGGGCAGGCTCACGCGGGAGGCCACCTTGGCCGGTCCGCCTGTCAGGGAGACCACCGCCACCTCGTGCTCCCCGTAACCCGTGTGCAGCACGGCGGCGTATTTCGCGTCCGAGCTCAGGGCGATTTGCACCGGGAAGTCGCCCAGACCCACATGGCTTCCCACCGGGTTGAGTTTCCACTGGTTGGGCAGTTGCACTTCGCCCGAAGGTAACAATCCTGGCAAAACCGCGCCTTGTGAGGTTGGGGCCTGGTGGGAGGCTTGAAGGGTTGCAGCCAGCAAAAAGTGGCTCAGTATCACGGCGATGGCTCCGGCAAAGGACGTTGGGTCAGACTTTCAGGTTAAGATAACGGATTCTTTCGGTCATGAAAAAACCACGAAAGAACCGTGAATATTTGGCGGGGAAAGTTCTGCAAGCCGCTGGTTTGGCCCCCGGTCCTGGCTTATGCTGGCAGGCTGGCTGTTCACCGAAGATTTCAAGGCGTGAAGGTGCCGGGAGAGTTTGCTATGGCCAGGTTTGGCTGGACTGGGAAATGGATCGCTTTAGGGTTGACCGGCTTGGCGGGCTCCGTCCTCATCGCCGCGGAGCCCTGGGGCCAATGGCGCGGCCCCCGGCACGATGGCACCAGCACCCAGGAGCGGATCCCCCTCAAGTGGAGCCCCAACGAGAATCTCCTGTGGAAAAT
>JAFMJU010000068.1 GCA_017853285.1 Gemmataceae bacterium | reverse complement strand
CCGGCACCTTCAGGGCCTGCGGCCCGAGGGTTTCCGGGATCTGTTTCCAAAGTGTTTGGGAGACTTCCCCACCATGGCAAAAAGCACCTGCCCGGTTACCCGCAAGGAATTCCTGGATAAGGCCAAGCCTGTCAGTGTGACCATCGGCGCTAACACCATGCTGGCGGATGTGAAGGAATTCTCAACAGGGTCTTTGGGCTGGTACCTCAATGGCAAGGCCACCCTGGAAATTGATGGCAAGCCGGTGCCGGTTCAGATCGGCCTGAACCTGACCCTGGTCGGCAGCAAAGACCTTCCACGAGACGGCCAGGCCGCGGCCTGACCGATTCCCGGTCCAATCACCTGCCACGTATCTGGCTCCGGAGGCTGTCCCCCGTCACAATGGCGTAACCCTCCGAGGTGAACCATGGACGAGCCCGATTGCCTTCTTTTGGTCGAGGATGAGCCGGATGTCCGGTCCAGTTTGCGGATCTGGCTGGAACGCCTGGATCCCCGTCCCCGCATCCTTGAAGCCGAAAGCGCCCGCGCAGCGCTTGAATTGGCCAATCAGAATTCCATTGATCTGGTCATCCTGGACTGGAACCTTGGTGCTGGAATCAATGGCCTTGAGCTTCTGATTTCCCTCAAGGAGTTCCACCCGGACATAGTCTCCATTCTGGTGACCGGCTACGCCGATTTGGCTACCCCGCTCAAAGCCCTCCGGCTTGGCGTGCGGGATTATTTGGACAAGCATGCCGGATTGGACGAATCCACTTTCCTGGGGGCGGTGCAGGCGCAACTGGATCAACTCCGCCCGCGAAAACGGGAGAAACGGGTTCAACTCGAGTTGAAGGCATTTCGTGAAAGTGTCTCGCAGGCTTTGCCCTGGTTGCGCCATGCTTCCGACCTGAAGCCCCGCCCCGTGACTAGCGAAGCTTCCTTGGGCTCCCTTTTACGCCTGTTGACCGAGGCTTTCGCGGCGGATTGCGCCACCATGGTCACATTATCCGAGGAAAGTGAACCCGCCTGGCGGGCGATTGATTCCCAAAGCGGGGCCTGGGCGAGTATTGAACCACCGTCCATGGATGGAACCCTTGCCCACCAATGCCTCGTGGTGGGTGAGCCGGTTCATCTGGCGGATTTTAGGCGGGCAATCCAATCCGGGGAAATTCAACAATCGCTTTGGGAAAAGGCCCAAGATCCTATCGCGGCAGTTGCCATCCCATTGCGTTCCAACCCGGGTGGCAGCGCGGTCCTTTGCCTTTACAGTTCGGGCAACCGGGAAAAGCAATCCTGTTTTCCCGGCCAAACAGAAAAGCTAGCCCCCCTTGTGGAAGCCGCTTTGGCGTCCTATCCAATCCATCCAACGCCTGCCGCTTCCGCCTCACAATGGAGGGTGGCCCTGGAGGACGCCCTGAAGAGGGCCCAGCAAATCGGGGATAGCCTGGAAAATCAATCGCCCCAAACCGGTCCAGGTGAAACCCCAAACCTGGTCGCAACCGTCCGGGCCGACCTCGAGAAATGTTGGCAGGAGTCCCTCCCTCCCGGCGCAGGGGAGGCTGCCACCCGACTTCTGGGGGCGGCTGTGGAACTTGCCCGCGAGTTCGGTGCGCCTGCGTTGGATCATGCCCGCAACCTGGTGGATCAAACAGGGCGGTTTCTCCGTGATTTGGAGTCCGGTCGGTGAACGCCCCGGACGATTCGCCCACCGACAATTCGCTTGCCGCCTGGCAAAGGAATTGTCCATTGGCCGAGGTCCTTCGCGCCCCCGAGGCCCGCGGCCAGGGTGTCCGGATCGCGCTGGTAGACACCGCAGTCCAATGGGACCTGCTTCGGGAAAGACACTCCCTCGCAAGCCTCCCTGTATTGCCCGGACGGCAAAGTGACCGGAGCCTTCAGGTTCCCACCCACGGCACCCTAATGGCGGACATTCTCCTCCGTCAGGCACCAGGTGTTCACCTGGAATCCACCGATGTGTTTAACGGGCGGACAACCGCAGAACCAGAGGCCCTGGTGGACGCCTTGGCGGTTATTCGCAAGCAGGGTCGAATCCAGGCGGTGAATCTGTCCCTGGGTATTCCCGAGGACCGCTGGGACACCCCCAAATGGAAGCTGGCAAGGCAGGCGCTGGCCCGGGAAGTGCTCGGGTGCTATCGTGCCGGCATCGTGTTGATCGCCTCGGCCCACAACGCTCACCCTGTGCTTCAAAGCGCCCCCGCCGACAACCCATCCCCGCTCATCAGCGTTGCAAAAGGGCCATCCGAGGATCCCCTTTTCCTGGAATATCATCCTGGCGACACGGCCGAATTCCGGGGCCGGGGACTGGGATACTGGGGAGTGACAAGAAGTTCTCCTTCCAGTTCCTGCGCGGCGGCCCACGTGGCTGGCTTGGCGTGCAGGCTCCTTGGCATGGAACCCAGCCTGCGCCCCTTTCAGGTCAAATCCCTGCTTGCCTGGTATGCCGAGAAATTGCGCCCGGCCTGATCAATTCACGCCGCCGATCCCCAACTCACCCATCCTCCGGTACAAGGAACTTAATGCTATTCCCAACCGGCGGGCGGCCTCTTTCTTGTCAGTGGACCCCGACTCGTCGGAACAAAGGGCAAGGACCCTCTCGAGGTGCCTTTTCTCAAAACGCCGAACAGCCTCCACCAAACCCTCCACTGCATCCGGATCCTCCTCGTCCTGACGCAGGTCCGGTGGCAAATCGGCCGGCAAGACCAAGGGACCATCCCCAAGGATGACAGCCCTTTCCAGGACATTGTCCAGTTCCCGCACATTTCCCTTCCACTGGGCCGCAGTCAAAAGGAGCATGGCATCTCGACTGATTCCCGTGAAGGTGCGCCCCTGCTCACGGGTATGGCGCCCCAACAGATATTCCGCCAGCTCGGGAATATCTTCCCGCCTTTCCCGCAAGGGCGGCATGGTCAGGCTGACAATATTGAGGCGGTAAAACAGATCCTCGCGGAACCTTCCGGCTGCCACTTCCGTGGTGAGCTCTTTATTCGTGGCGGCCAGAATGCGCGCCTCAACTTTCACCGGTTCTGTGGCACCGACCGGCAGCACTTCTTTCTCCTCGATGGCCCTGAGCAATTTGGCTTGGGTGGCCAAGGGCATCTCGGCGATTTCATCCAGAAAAACGGTTCCGGGCCCGGCGTGGGTGAATATCCCTAGCTGATCCCTGTCAGCACCGGTGAATGCCCCTTTTCGATGGCCGAACAATTGATTTTCCAACAAGTCGGCCGGGATGGCGGCGCAATTGATTGCTAGAAATCGCCCCGGCCGCCGCCCATCCGGATCCCTTTTTTTTTCAGCAAGGTCATGCAGGGCCCTTGCGGCCAACTCCTTGCCAGTACCGCTTTCCCCTTGGATCAGCACCGTCGATTTGGTAGGGCCGACGCGGGCCAACAGGGATTTGAGCCCACGCATCGCAGGGCCCGAGCCCACCAACCCCCCTTCTCCGTCAGTCCGCTCCATCTGGCGAACCTGCATCCGCAGGGCCTGGTTTTCCAGTCGTGTCGCGCGCTGTTCCAGCAGCCGGCGAAGTTTGCCAAACAACTCATCCAGCAACACCGGCTTCATCAGGTAGTCCTGGGCCCCGCGCTGGAATGCGGTCACCGCCGTCTCAACGGTGCCGTAGGCGGTCATCAACAGGACCATCTGGGAGGGGTCCAACCGCAGAAGGCGCTCCAATGTCTCAATGCCTGTGATACCGGGCAGTTGCATATCGCACAAAACCAGTTCAAAGGATCGCCGGGATGCCAGGTCAACACCCTCCTCACCACTGGCCGCACCCGCCGCCTGAAAGCCCTCGGCGATCAGGCACTCCACCAGACTTTCCCGAATGAGTTTCTCGTCATCGATGACCAGGATGCGGGCACCGCGGAGATCTTCAGGCATTTCCTTTCCTTGGCCCTTGGTCATGGCTAAGAATTACTCCCCATATTCGAAGCCATCCGAATACCACTTGGGCCGGTTTCCTCGGCAATCCGGCGACCCATCGGTAGCGCCACCTCAAAAACCGCCCCACCCTCGGGTACAACGGGCGCCCTGCAAACCAGCGTGCCCCCGTGTGCCTGCACCACCTTGAGTGAAAGGTACAGGCCCAGACCGGTGCCATCCTTTTTTGAGGTTACAAAAGGTTGGAACAGGCGATCGAACAACTCAGGATCAACTCCGGGCCCATCATCCCGCACCTGGATTCGGACCTGATCTTCCGCGCAGGCCATCGACAGTTCCACCTTTCCTTGCGGTCCGGCGGCATCCAGCGCGTTGAGCATGAGGTTCAGAAAAACCTGGGTCATCTGACCTCGCACGCAGTGGATTTTTCTGCCCACCTCCGGACAATCGGGAAGGCGGATTCTTGAGCCGGATCGCGTGTGGTACTTGGCGATTCCGGATGCCTCCTGAAGGATGTCCATTGGATCCTCCCAGGAACGCTCGCGGCTCCCGGGCCGGCTGAAGGCGGTGAGTTCCCGCAAGATGTCGCGCATCCGGTTCAGCTCACCGGCAACCAGACCCAGTTTCTCCATGGTGTAGTCGTCCTGGTCGCGGCGCTGAAGCATTTGGACCAGCGTGGTGACTCCCGTGAGTGGATTTCCGACCTCGTGGGCGATTCCCGCGGCCAGCAGCCCAAAATTAGCCATTTTTTCCTGCTGGACCATCTGGGCCTGCGCTTCCTTGAGCTCACGGGTTCGCTGGTTGATCCGGTCCTCCAGTTCCCTCTGGCTGGCCAGTAACTCCTGGTTGAGACGCTCCAACTCCGTCCTTGTCCGCCGTTTCCACGAAACCAGCCCGGTTCCGGCCCAGGATGACCAGACCAACACCACCGGCATCAGCAGCCACGATTCCCCGCCGAGTCGCCCGGTGTTCACCAGGCATAACCCGGCCCAACTGGCAAGGTGCAACGCGCAGGTGACCCAGACGATCAAGGGGCCATGCCGAAGGATGCAGCACAACAGCGACAACAGGTAGTAGTAACGAAACGGGCTGGAGGGCCCGTGGTGAAAATGGGCCAGAAGCCCGATGAAAAGCGCCTCCATCATCGAGATGAAAAGCGGGTATTCACCCAGAAAAAGCCTTTTCAGCCGGAAGAACCAGGTATCCAGCGAGGTGTAGACAAGCCCCACCGCAAGAAGCAGGTTCAGGGTGAGTGCAGTCTGCCCGGCTTCGGGCGTGGTGTTCGCCAACAAAAAGCCAAGGACCAAGCCGGTCCAGCGGATTTGGATCACCACGCCTTCAGCGGAAAGTTCATCCGGGCCGGCAGGCGTTGAAATCCACCGGGTGAGTCTCATTGTTCTGCCAGCAAGCTCCTGGGAATCGCGCTCATATGGCCGGATCGCACTACCCGGACATTTCTGTCAGCGGGGCCCTGTGGTGGCACGCCCAATCGAATGGTAGGTAAGCCCGTACGCCGCCGGTGCCTTTGGCTCGTACAGGTTGCGCCCATCAAAAACCACCTTGTCCCGAAGGGTAGAAGCCAGGGTCGCGAAATCAGGGGATCTAAACTCCTGCCACTCGGTGACTATCACCAAGGCATCCGCCCCTTTCACGGCGTCCATGGGCCGATCCAGGTATTCGATGCGGTCACCTAGCTGAGAACGGACATTGTCCATGGCCTCAGGATCATGGACCCGGCATTTGGCTCCACTCCGTAGCAGTTCGTTGATCAGCACCAATGAAGGCGCCTCGCGAATGTCATCCGTGCGCGGCTTGAAAGCCAGTCCCCAAATGGCGAAGGTTTTGCCCCCCAATTTTTCACCGTAATGCGTTTTGATTTTTTCGAAAAGGCGCGACTTTTGCGCCTCGTTCACCGCATCGACGGATTGAAGGATGCGCGACTCCATCCCCTTTTCCGCGGCCATGCTGATCACCGCGCGGATGTCCTTGGGGAAGCAACTTCCACCGTAACCCGCCCCTGGAAACAGGAACTGGAAGCCGATCCGCACGTCATGGCCAATACCCCGGCGGACATCATTGATGTCGGCATGGGTGCGCTCACAAAGGTTGGCCATCTCATTGATGAAACTGATCTTGGTGGCAAGCATGGCGTTGGCCACATATTTGGTCATCTCGGCGCTTTCGGGCGACATGACCAGGAACGGTCGCTCCGTGCGCAAGAACGGGGCGTAGAGCTCCCGGAGCAGTTCAGCTGATTCTTGATCCCGCACCCCCACCACCACCCTGTCCGGCTTGGTGCAATCCTCGATCGCGGCACCTTCCTTGAGGAACTCGGGATTGCTGGCTGCTTTATGGACGATATTAGCTTTGGATAGGATTTCCAAAACCTTGGCGTTTGTGCCAACGGGGACGGTGCTTTTAACCACAACCAGTTTTGGATCTTCCGCCACCTTGGCGATGGCCTCCGCCACCGCGAATACCGTGGACAAATCGGCCGCCCCGGATTCCGACTGGGGTGTTCCCACACAGATGAACACCACCCTGGCTCCCCGCAATCCCTCGGCCAATTCGGTGGTGAACCGCAAACGGCCTTCCCGGGAACTGCGTTCGACCAATTCCTCCAAACCCGGTTCGTAAATGGGAATTCGGCCTTGCTGAAGTCCCAAAACCTTGGCGGCATCCTTGTCGATGCAGGTCACCTCATTGCCGCAATCCGCCAGGCAGGTTCCGGTGACCAGCCCAACATAACCAGTTCCCAAGATAGCAATTTTCATTTTTCTATATCCAGCAAAGTGAAATCACTGCACTCTTTTTAACAACCAAAATCAGTGGCCTTGAAAGTTGGTTATCCGGCAACCGTTTCCCGGCACCAGGCAAGCAAATCCGAGAGGGTTTCCTCAAGACTGTAACGGGGAGACCACTTGGTATCCCCACGCAATTTGGTTGTGTCAGCCCGGAAAACCTCCGGTTCGCCCGGTCGAAGCAGGTCTCCACGAGTCACCAGGTCCACCTTCACCTTGGCATGGTGGAGGAGATGATTCAGTACATCCCCCATCCGCAGGGCATGCCCAGACCCGAGATTGTAGACCCCATTTGGGCGCCCATTTTGAATTAGAAGGTAATATCCCTCGACAATATCCCGCACATCGGAAAGGTCACGCGCCGGAGACAGGTTCCCCGTTTCAAGGACGGGGGGCTGAAGGCCTTTTTCCATGCGTGCTATTTGCCTGGCGAAACTGGCCAGCGCGAACTGGGGATCTTGCCGGGGTCCGATGTGGTTGAGCGGGCGGGCGACCACCACCTCGAGCCCAAGGCGTTTCCCTTCCCGGCGTGCCAGAAAATCCCCGGCCAACTTGCTGGCAGCGTAGGGACTTGCCGGCCCCAGCGGGGCGCATTCATCCAGGAGGGCCTCCCCTTCCGGCGGAGCGTACACCAACCCGGTACCGACATGGAGAATCCGGGGACGGAGACCGCTCGACTCGATCGCCAAGAAGAGGGATCGGGTCACCGAGAAATTGCCCCACCAGGCCGCTTCCGGTTCGCGGAAAGACTTGCCGGCGCTGGCGTATCCAGCCAGATGGATGATGGCGTCGGGCCCGAACGCGCGAATCTGGCTTGCGATGGTCTCCGGATCATCCCAGTCAATCGCCGCCAACGGGACATGCCGAAGGTGAGCCAAATCTTCCGGCCAGTCGTTTCGTCGGCCTATGCCAAACGGCCGCCAGCCCGATTGGGCCAGCAGCCGCTCAACCATCCATCCACCGACAAAACCGGTGGCACCAGTGACCAAAACGCGCATCCCACTCCCTTAAAACCGCGGGATTTTCAAATCCATCTCGTGTAAATCAGCCTTCCTTTTTGATCCGCTCCATGTCGGCATCCACCATCCGGTGAACCAGTTGCTCGAAGCTGAGCTTGGGTTTCCAGCCCAGCTTCTTGGCGGCTTTGGAGGGATCACCCACCAACAGGTCCACCTCGGCGGGACGGAGGAAGGCGGGGTCCAGCTCCACATACTTGGTGTAATCAAGCCCGACCCGTTCGAAGGCCAGCCGTACGAGCTCGCGCACTTCCCAGGTCTGGCCGGTGGCGACCACAAAATCATCCGGTTTGTCCTGCTGCAGCATCAGCCACATCGCTTCGACATAATCGCCCGCGAAGCCCCAGTCGCGCCTGGCGTCGAGGTTTCCAAGCTTTAGCACCTTTTGCTTGCCCAACTTGATTCGGGCAACACCGTCGGTGACCTTGCGGGTGACGAATTCTTTTCCCCGGCGCTCCGACTCATGGTTAAAAAGGATGCCCGAGCAGGCGAACATGTCGAAGCTTTCGCGGTAGTTGATGGTGATCCAGTGTCCGTAGACCTTCGCGACACCATAAGGAGAACGGGGGTAAAGGGGCGTGCTTTCCTTTTGTGGCACCTCCTGCACCTTGCCGAACATCTCCGAGGAGCTGGCCTGGTAAAACTTGATGCCCTTGGGGTCCAGAAGCCGGATCGCTTCCAGAACTCGGGTCACACCCAGGGCGGTGAATTCACCGGTCAAAACAGGCTGGTTCCACGAGGTGGGCACAAAGGATTGGGCCGCCAGGTTGTAAACTTCAGAGGGTTTGGTGTTCTTGATCACATCGATGATCGAAAGCTGGTCCAGCAGGTCGGCCTGATGGAGGTGGATCTTGTCGCGCAGATGTTGGATCCGCTCGAAATTTTCCGTGCTGGACCGACGGACAACTCCGTGGACCGTGTAACCCTTTTCCAAAAGCAACTCGGCCAAGAAGCTGCCATCTTGGCCAGTGATTCCAGTGATCAAAGCGCTGGGCATTGTGAATTCCCTTCCCCAAATCCTTCGTGACAACCTAGCTCAAACAAAAGGCGAACCCGCGCGGGTCCGTTTTCTCAAAGGCCACGGTGGCCGTATTGGGCCTGGTAATACTGGCGGTAGGCTCCGCTTTTGATCTCCTCCACCCAGGCACGATTCTGTCGATACCATTCCACCGTTGCCCGAAGACCTTCCTCGAAACGGGTGGCGGGACGCCACCCCAACTCCCGTTCGGCGTAGTCGCAATCGATGGCGTAGCGCCGGTCGTGGCCGGGCCGGTCGGCCACATACCGGATCAGTGATTCCGGCTTGCCCAAAAGCCCCAGGAGGGTTTTTGTGAGGTCGATGTTTGCCTTCTCGCATCTGCCCCCGAAGTTGTAAACGCCTCCGGGCTTCCCACCACGCAAGGCGGCATGGATACCCCGACAATGGTCCAGCACATGGATCCAGTCGCGGACCTGCATGCCGTCGCCATACACCGGCACCGGCTGATCCGCCTGAAGATTGCTGATAAACAGCGGGATCAGCTTCTCTGGAAACTGGTAAGGCCCGTAGTTGTTGGAACACCGGGTGATGATGGCCGGAAATTTGTGGGTGTGTACATAGGCCCGAACGAGAAGGTCTGATGCCGCCTTGCTGGCCGCGTAGGGACTGTTGGGAGCCAAAGGGGTCTCTTCGGTGAAAAAACCGGTGTCGCCCAGGCTGCCGTACACCTCGTCAGTGCTGACTTGGACATATCGTTTGACACCGCATGCCCGGCTGACATCCAGCAGAACCTGGGTCCCTTGGACATTGGTTCGGATGAATGGGGAGCTGTCCAAAATGCTGCGGTCGACATGACTTTCCGCGGCGAAATGGACCACCTCGTCGGGCTTATTCTCAGCGAACACTTTTTCCACGGCGGAACGGTCTGCTATGTCCCCCACCACCATCCGGTAATGGGGATTGGTTTCGCAGTCTTTCAAATTGGCTGGATTGCCAGCGTAGGTTAGCGCATCGAGGTTGATCACCCGAGTTTCGGGTTCGCGCTCAAGAACCATTCGCACATAGTTGCTGCCAATGAAACCACATCCGCCGGTCACCAAAAGGTTGGTCACAAACAGTCTCCCGGCCTTTAAAAACACGGAACAAAGGTAGTTGGGCTGAGTAGCCTAAAAAAAATGCCATTACCGGCAAAGGCCAAAGGCAAAGATTGAACATAGCAATGCAATTAATATTATTTTATATATTATTATATTAACAAGCCTAAATCCTTGGCGGCCCCATCAAATAATTCGAATTATTTATCTTTATTTTAATTTCTGAACGAAAATAATGAGGTTAATCTGGTAATTTATTAAGGACAGACAGGCATAGCGTCAGTGGCACCAAGAATACTGCGAGGATTGCTTTGCATGAATGCTCCACGCATCTCATTGCTGATTGCCGCCTGTTGTTTACTGAACCGGGTAAGCCTCGGCGAATCCGCTCAAACCATTCGTCCGACTGATTCAGATGGCGCCCAAGTTGATTTTGAACGCCATGTCATGGGAATTTTGGGGCGGTCTGGTTGCAGCTTGGGAAGCTGCCATGGATCCTTTCAGGGGAAAGGCAATTTCCGTATCAGCCTTTTTGGCTACGACCCGTCCATGGACGCAAAGGCCATTGTGAGGGATTCGCAAGGCCGCCGTATCAACCTGCTGCAACCCGATGACAGCCTGCTCCTTCTGAAGGCAACCGGCCAAATGGAGCATGGGGGTGGGCGGAGATTTGACCGGCAATCACGGGAATACCAGATCCTGCGCCAGTGGATAGCTGAAGGGGCCAAGCACACCCCTGGAAGCGGCAACGTGGTTTCCCTGAAAGTTGATCCCCCCGAAATCTTTTTTGCGGCCGGGGCGGGACGGCAGACCTTCAAGGTGTTGGCTACCTTTGAAACCCAAAAGGGCCTTGAAACCGAGGATGTCACATCCTTTAGCGAACTGCGCCTGCTGGACGATGCCGTCGCGCGCCTCGATGGACCGGGTAATATTTCTGCCCTTAAACCAGGCGAAACGCTTTTTGTTGGAAGTTACCGCGGCCAGGTTGCCCCGGTCCGGGTTCTGGCACAGGCGAATCTACCAAAAGGTGCCATTTACCCGGAGAATGCATTGGAGAACGGTGGTATCGACACCGCCATCAATTCCAAACTTCGCCGCCTGAATCTCATCCCGTCAGGGCCCTGCGCGGACGGAGAATTTCTTCGCCGCCTCACATTGGACACCATCGGCAACCTTCCTTCCTCAGCCGAGGTTCGGGCCTTCCTCGAGGATCCAAGCCCGGACAAAAGGTCCAGGAAAATCGATGAGCTGCTGGAACACCCGATGCATGCCGCCCTGTGGGCCACCCGGTTTTCCGACATCACGGGCAACAATACCGACACCATCGAGCAACCCCAAAACCTCAAGGCGCGACGCAGCCAGATGTGGCATGACTGGCTGCGAAAGCGTTTTGAACGGAATCAACCCTACTACGAATTGGTCCACGATATCCTTTGCGCCACCAGCCGAGAGCAAATGGATGCCCAAACCTATCTGGAGCAGGCCAAAAGGTTGGACGAGCAACTCGAAAAAGGTTTCGGGGGTGATTACGCGAACCGGAAGACCCTCGACCTTTTCTGGCGCAGGCAACAACAGGTCCCAGTCGAGCAATGGGGCGAAAAGGTCGCAGCGGCCTTCCTGGGGGTAAGGCTGGAGTGCGCCCAATGCCACAAACACCCGTTCGACCGCTGGACCCAGAAAGATTACAG
>JAFMJU010000572.1 GCA_017853285.1 Gemmataceae bacterium | reverse complement strand
ACCCCATCCCCGTCCAACCCCGATTGGTGTGCCGTGCGCGGAAGTGCACGGGTTCGTTCACCCCACGGCCACCCCACCCGGCCCAGTCAGCACCAGCCCCCGACCAAAACCCGCAAGCACCAGTTACCGATAATCTGTTCAGTCACCTGTCTGCGCCAGAACCCGTGCACTTCCGCGCACGGCACGCCAAAAAACGGAAGCCAAAAAACGGAAGCCTCAAACCGGAAACCAAAAGCCACCCGCCCCCCTTCCCCCCAACCAACCCCATCGGTTACAACCTACCCATCAACATCGCCACGCCCCACGGATGGAGCCCTACCATGTCCCGCGCCCGTTGGATCTCCGCCTGCCTGGCCCTGCTGGCCGGCGGTGCCCTCTGCCTGCCCGCCGTCGCGCAGGACAAGACGCCCCCCTCCACCTTCGACCGTGACCTCGCCGGCAACGACTACCGCCCGTTCGAGCCCGTCACCGGCGAACTGAAGGTGGTCGGTTCCCGCTCCATGGTCACGCTGCTCGACCAGTGGGCCGAGGGGCTGAAGCGCCACCACCCCAAGCTCGCCATCGATCTCGACTGCGACGGCTCCGAGACCGCTGTCACCGAGCTGGGCAAGAACCAGTCCATCGTCGGCGCGCTCTCCCGCGCCCTCTCTGCCGACGAGCGCCGCCAGCTTGGCGAGAAGACCGGCCTCGAGATCCTCGCGCTGCCCGTCTGCCACTGGGAGATGGTGCTGGTCGCCCACCCCTCCACGCCCGTCTCCGCCGTCAAGCTTTCCGGCTTGCGGAACGCCTTCTTCGCCAAGGCCAAGGACGCCCCCGCCTCCACCTGGGGCGACCTGGGCGCCACCAACGACTGGCAGAAGAAACCCGTCACCCTGCTCACCCGCGAAAACGCCTCCGGCACCCGCGCCGCGCTCCGCCAAAGCCTCGGCGCCACCAACGACCTCACCGAACGCCAGGGCTCCGAATCAGCCAGCTTCCGCGAGCTGGTCCAGGCCGCCGCCACCAAGCCCGGCGCGCTGGGCTACTGCTCGCACCGCACCGCCGCCACCGGCGAGGTGAAGTTGCTGCAACTGCTCGATGACGATGGCAAGCCCCTGCCGCCCCTCACGCAGACCATGTCGCTGGTGGTCGCCCGCGAGAAGGGCAAGCCCCTCCCCCCGGCGGTGCTCGAATTCGTCGCCTTCGCCCTCAGCGCCTCCGGCCAGGCCGCCGTCACGCGCGACAACTTCCGCCCGCTCGAGATCGCCGAGGTCCACGCCGGCTTCGACCGCGCCGGCTTCTCCCCCGTCAAGTGACCCCCACACCACGCCACACCCCCAGGATCACCGCCATGCAACACCCTCCCCGCCGGGCCACCCTCGTCGCCGCCCTCCTCGCCCTGCAGGCCCTGCTTGCCCCGCCGGCCCCCGCGCAAGACTACCGCGACCGCGAAGCTTCACCCTTCGCTGACCAGATGGACAGCCGCCGCTACCGCCCGCCCGGCGGCGCCCAGATGGGCGTGCGCGTCCGCAATCTCGACACCGGCGTCGAACTCACGCAGGTCTTCCCCGGCAGCCCCGCAGAGCGCGCCGGCCTGCAGACCGGCGACCGCATCGTCACCGTCGGCGGCTACCAGGTCGGCTATGTCGATGACAAGCTGTACGATCTCTCCGACGAGGTCGCCCGCCGCGTCAACCAGAACGGCATCGTCCGCGCCGTCGCCCTGCAGCAGCGCACCGGCCGTCTGGGCATCTACGACATCCCCGTCGGCTCCGCCGCCCAGCTCCCGGGCGTCCCCCCCGTCCCGGTCTGGGGCGTCGCCACGCTCTCCGGCGTCATCAGCCACGAACCGGCCCTGCGCGTCCCCTTCGGCACCACCCTCGAGGTGCGCCTCATCCAGGAGGGCATCAACGGCGCGCCCGACATCACCATCACCGAGGCCCGGCAAGACAACTTCCCCGGCTTCCCCGCCTCGTACAACCTCTCCTACAACAAGACGCAGATCACCCCGGGCGTCCGCTACTACGCCGAGGCCCGCCTCATCCAGGCCACGCGCATCATCGCCATGACCAACCAGCGCGTGTATGTCTTCAACCCCCTCATCCCCAACCGGCTCGACCTCACCGTTACCCCCACGGCCCCCAACCCCGCCGCGCAGGATGCCACCGCCGTCATCAGCAACTGGTACCGCCAGTACCTCGGCCGCGAGGCCGACCCCGCCGGCCTCAACGCCCACCTGCTGTCCCTCCAGGCCGGCCGCCCCCTGCGCGATGTGCAAACCACCCTGCTCGCCAGCAACGAGTTCTACGACCGCTGCCGCAACAACCCCACCGTCTTCGTCAGCCAGCTCTACTTCCTCGTCCTCAACCGCCAACCCACCCAGCAAGACCTCAACTTCTGGACCGAACGCTTGCGCAAAGTCCGCAACAACCGCGCCCAACTCGTCCGCGAATTCCTGATTCAGGCGTTTGGGAATGGGTGAGGCGGGGCCTAATCAGATGAGTTTGTCGCAATTAGGTGCAGCGAGGGATTTCTGCGGTTTTTCAGCAAAAAGGGCGGAGAGGTTTGGGCAAAAATCAGTCTGGTA
>JAFMJU010000067.1 GCA_017853285.1 Gemmataceae bacterium | reverse complement strand
GTCGGTCGACGTGAAGCGACCGGGCGTGGCGTGGTGATGACCGCCATGGCGGCCCTGGAAGACCTGAATATCCGGCCGGAAACCGCCACCGCGGTGGTGCAGGGATTCGGCAATGTGGGATCGGTCACCTGCCAGGAACTGCTCAAGCGCGGCGTGAAGGTGATCGCGGTGGGGGACAAGACCGGCGCGGTCCGCAACAAAAATGGCCTCGATATCGAGGCCCTGATAGCCCATGTGGCAAAGGGCCTGCCACTGAACCAATTCGGCGGAGGCGAGGAACTCGACCCCCAGGAATTGCTGACCCAGGAATGCACGCTGGCGGTTCCCGCAGCGATGGAGCGCGTCATCGATGAGAAAAACGCGCCCAAACTGAAATGCCGGGTGTTGGCCGAGGGGGCCAATGGGCCGACCACGCCCGCCGCCGACGCGATCATTCAAAACAGCGATATCTATGTCATCCCCGATGTGCTGTGCAACGCCGGCGGCGTGACAGTGAGCTACTTCGAGTGGGTGCAAGACCTGCAGCAGTATTTTTGGTCCGAGAAGCAGGTCAACGAGAAGCTTGAGGAACAGATGCTTGGCGCCTTCCATCGCGTCCGCGGGCTGGCCAAGGAACGCAAGTTCGCCCACCGCACCGCGGCACTGGTGCTGGGAGTCCAGAAGGTGGCCAGGGAGATGGAGCGGCGGGGGCTTTACCCCTGATCGATCAGGCCAGAACTTCCCGCACCACCTTGCCATGGACATCCGTCAAACGGAAGTCCCTGCCGGCAAGGCGGAAGGTCAGCTTTTCGTGGTCGAAGCCCATCAGGTGCAGGATGGTGGCATGCAAGTCATGCACATGCACCGGGTTTTCCACCGCCTTGAAGCCGAATGCGTCGGTGGCTCCCACCGCGGTGCCGCCTCGCACACCTCCCCCGGCCAGCCAGACGGAAAAGCCATAGGGATTATGATCGCGGCCATTCAGGCGGCCCAGGTTGGAACCGGGGGTGGGCAGTTCCACGGTGGGGGTGCGGCCGAATTCGCCGCCCCACAACACCAGGGTGTCTTCCAGCAAACCGCGACGCTTCAAGTCGATAAGCAGTGCGGCGATCGCCTGGTCGCAATCATTGGCCAACCGGCGGTGATTGGACTCGAGGTCATCGTGGCTGTCCCAGGGCTGCCCGGCGCCGGTCCAGACCTGCACCACCCGGGTACCCCGTTCCACCAATCGGCGGGCCAGCAGCATTTGACGCCCCTGGATCGTGTCGCCGTAAAGGTCCCGCGTGGACTGATCCTCGCGGGCCAGGTCGAGGGCGTCTGTCGCCTCCCATTGCATGCGGAATGCCAACTCCATGCTGGCGAGCCGACCCTCCAGCCTCGGATCGGGAGGCAGGGTGACACTTCCCAGACTTTGAAGTTTGCGGGCCAGGGATAGCTGCGCCTTCTGGGTGGCGGGTGATACGGCCTCATTTTTAAGGTTTTCAATCCATTGCGTCGGCGAATCAGCCAGCGTGTCGAGATGGGTGCCTTGGCAGGCGGCCGGCAGGAAGGCGTTTTGCCAGTTTTGCCCTTCCTGGACCGGGAGACCTCCGGGGCACAGCGAGACAAACCCTGGCAGGTTGGCGCACTCTGAGCCCAACCCATGGACCAGCCAGGAACCGAGACTCGGGCGAATCTGCCGCTGGTCGCCGCAGTTCATCAGCATCAGCGCCGGTTCATGGTTGGGCGTGTCGCTTTGCATCGACCGGACCACGCAGAGCATGTCGGCGCATTGCGCGACCCGGGGAAACAGGTCGCTGACCGGCAGGCCTGACTGGCCGCGCGGCTTGAATCGAAAGGGGGAAGGGAAGGCTGAGCCGGTAGGCCGCTCGGTCAGGAGCTTGGGTCCAGGCAGGGGCTTTCCGGCATATCTGGCCAGTTCCGGCTTGGGGTCGAAACTGTCGATATGCGAGGGCCCACCGTTCATGAACAGATGGATCAGACGCTTGGCCCTGGGGCGAAAAGCCGGACTCAAGGGAGCCAGAGGGTTGACCTGCGGTTCGCCCGCCATGGCACGCAATGCCAGCAACCCCATGCCCGTGCCCACGCTCGCCAAAAAATGGCGGCGGCCGAAAGGGGCATCGAATCGGGCATGCGGTCGGCTCAAGGGCCCCTCCTAGGGCACAAAATGGAACTCGTTCGACAGCATCAAGGCCTGCGCCAAAGCTTGCCAGGCATTCAACGGGGATTGCGCGGGCCCGCAGAAATCTCGGCTGGAATCATGGACCTTGTCGCTGGAAAGGTACCTCAGACGGGGCGACCACAGGAAGCCATCGTAACCCGGATCACCCCCTGAGATGACCAGCCAATCCAGGGTTTCCCCTTTTTGAACCTCGACAGGTGTCAGACTGGTTTCAACCTCATCCTGCAGCACTTTCCACGAGGCGAGCAACCCCTGGCGGGAGGAAACCAGGAAGGCCTCCACACCGTCACCCCGATAGTCGGGATGACGCAAGGTTCCGTTAATGACCACCCGGCCGGATTCGGGAGCCGTGAATCGGCGCACCACGGCCTGGTCGGGCTTGTTGCCCGGAACACCGCCGATGGCGGTGAGATGGAGCCGGCCATAATCGGGCGATGGCAACAAGGGAACAGGCTGCCATGCCTGGCCTGTGAAATGTGTCAGGGGCTTGTAATCAAGAAGCTTTCGACCGGCCGAATCCCAGCGCCCCATGCCAGCCTGCCAAGGTGAATCCACGGCCGGCGGTTGGCGCTCGAAATCACCAAGGAATTGACGCGCAGCGGAGGCCTCTTCCACCGTGGATGACCGTCCGAACACCTTGCGGAATAGGGTTTGGATTTTTTCAGTTTCACCCCCCGATAGCGAGGCTCCCAACGCCCTGGCCTGCTCCAGCACCAAGGGCGCGTTTAGCAGGGCCAGGCCCTGCAGGCCGGTGGTGGTTTCCGCCCGCTTGGCAACATGGGTATCCGGGTTGGCCGCGTCAAAAACACGCACCGTCATCGGGATCTGCTGGCGATCGACATAGCCATACAGCGTGCGCACCCGGGGAAAGGGAGTAGTGAGCAAGGGCACCGGAGGCCCCCCCTCGGCCGGTTCAAGACCACCGCCCGCCAAAACTAACCGGTCACGCAGGCTCTCCCAATCGAGCCGGCGGAGGTTCTGGTGGCTGAGCAGCCGGTTCTCAGGATCAACCCGCATGGCCTCCGTCGATGGTTGGCTGGATTGTTTGTAGGTTTCTGAGGTCACGATCCATCGGTGCAGCTTGCGCAGCGACCACCCTTGGCGAATGAACTCCCGGGCCAGAAAATCGAGCAACTCGGGGTGGCTGGGTTTATCGCCGGTTGAGCCGCAGTCACTTGGGGTCCGACTCAGCCCCTGACCGAAATGCCATTGCCAAACCCGGTTGACCAAAACCCGGGCCAGCAAGGGATGGTCCGGTCGCGTGAGGGCCTTGGCCAAAGCCAGTCGCCCTCCCTTGGCACCCAGTTCCAGTGGAGTCCCACCATCCAGACAAGCGGGTAGGGAGCAGGGCACCTCCGGCCCCAATCGCGAGGGGTTGCCACGCTTGAAAATCCGGGGTGCTGGCGGATCGGAGATTTCTTCCAACACCAAGGCGCGGGCAAGATTGGCTGGGGTGACGGCTCGCCACTCGTCCGCCTGCCGCTGCAAATCCCGCTGCTGGTCACGATCTTCACGGCCGAGCAACTTGCCTGTCTGTTCGGTTGTGAACACCCACGGCGATTCCGGACTGTCCAGAACCTTCCGAAGTTCAGCCAGCTCGGCATCACCCCGAAAGGCACGGGCCAGCAATTCACCCTGAATGGCTGCCAATTGTTGGAGGTTTTCGCTGGTGGCCAACACTTTCAGAGCCGGTGGAACTGCTGGCTGGGCCAATGCCTCCCGCAAGGTCGCACGGAAAGTTTCCTGTTTCTCTTTGCGGCAGGCCTGCCAAACCGACCACCATGGATTACCTGCCGCCTTGCTCTCCCAATAGGCCTCGAGCCGCTCGACCAAATGCGGGTTCAATTGGCAAACCCGGGACAGTTCGGTGCGATCCGCCGCGTTGGCGACACTGGCCAGCAGATGATCCCGCAGGCTGGCTGGTTGGTGCAATTGCTCCAATCGCATGGTCCGGCGGGCATCCGTGAAACTGACGACAGCCTGATCCCGCCGTTGTTGTTCCGCCAGGAAACGCTGTTCCGACTCGTTGGCCGGCCCCCTGCCAATCATGGGGAGCTGCCTGGGCTCCTTGCTGGCAGCGAGAATGCCATACAGGCCGTAGTAATCCGCCTGATCAATCGGCTCGCTTTTGTGATCATGGCAACGGGCGCAAGCCACGGTGAGGCCCAGCAAACCCCTGGTCACCACATCAATACGGTCATCCAGGATGTCGTGCTGATTGTTCAAAAACCGGCGACCGACCGTCAGGAATCCGAGTGCGGCCAAGTTTTCCCGCCCCTCGCTCCCTTGTGGATGGAGCAGGTCGGCGGCCAGTTGCTCCTGGATGAATCGATCGTAAGGCAGGTCAGCCTGCAGGGCGCGAATGACCCAATCGCGGTAGGTCCAGGCGAAGTGGAAATGGCGATCTTCCAAAAAGGCGTAGCCCTTGCTATCCGCATAGCGGGCGACATCTAGCCAATGGCGGGCCCAGCGTTCGGCATGCCTGCGGCTTGCCAAAAGCGTCTCCACCACCTTGGCATAGGCCTCAGGTGAGGGATCCGAAACAAAAGCTTCGACTTGTTCGGCCGTTGGGGGTAAGCCAGTCAGCGTGAAGTGAACCCTGCGGAGCAAGGTGGCCTTGTCCGCCGGGGGAGACGGTGGGAGGCCTTTGGCCTGAAGACCCGCCCGAATGAAGGCATCAATTGGGTTGGATAATGCTGTTTGGGAGGGTTGTGCAGGTGCGGAAACTGCCAGCCAAGGCCTGAGACCCCAAGCCTGAGCATCTGGCTCGGCGTTTAGGGCACTGAGCAGTACCAACCAACCCTGCAAAAACATCGGGAAATCTGTCTCCGAATGAGAAATCTATGCTTCTGCCATTTTACCGTAGGTAGGTTCACAGGGGCCACCGCAGGAATGTTGGCTATTTCCCATGGTTTGGCTGCCACTTGCCATGGGCAAATGCTGTATTTTGAACGAGTTGGGATTACGGCGACGGCAATGGATCCATGAGGCAGTGATGTCAGAGAAAACGGGCCAGGGTGAACAGAGCGGGAAAACTTGGGGCGGGCGGTTTGCCGAGGCCACCGATGCGCTGGTGGTGAAATACACCGAGAGCATCTCGTTTGACAGCCGACTGGCCAAGCACGACATATTGGGCAGCCAAGCCCAGGCCCGGATGCTGGGCAATGTGGGGCTGGTGAGCCCGGACGAGGCGAAGGCCCTGGTGGATGCCCTCGAGACAATCGGGCAGGAGATCGCGCAGGGCAAAATGGCCTGGCGGGAAGACCTTGAGGATATCCACACCCACATTGAGCAGGCCCTTATCAGCAGGTTGGGGGATACAGGCCGGAAACTGCACACCGGGCGCAGCCGGAATGACCAGGTGGCCACGGCAATGAAG
This sequence comes from Gemmataceae bacterium, assembly GCA_017853285.1. Taxonomy (GTDB): domain Bacteria; phylum Planctomycetota; class Planctomycetia; order Gemmatales; family Gemmataceae; genus UBA6894. The sequence continues at coordinate 5,931 of JAFMJU010000067.1, read as the reverse complement.
CTGTGGACGCGGGAGGCGCTGGACCGGATCGCGGACCTGATCCGGGAACTGCAGCGCGCGTTTTTGGAATCGGCTGAGCGGGAGGAGGGTGTGATCCTTCCCGGGTACACCCACCTGCAGCGCGCCCAACCGGTGCTGGCGGCCCATTATTTTCTGGCCTATGTGGAAAAACTGGAGCGCGACCACGGCCGGCTGATGGATTGCCGGGCACGGCTCAACAAGTTGCCGCTGGGTTCCGGGGCCTTGGCGGGATCGAGTCTGCCGCTGGACCGGGAGTTTGTGGCCCGGGAACTGGGATTTGACGGGTTGGCGGCGAACAGTCTGGATGTCTCCAGCGACCGGGACTTCCTGGTTGAGTTTGTCAGCTGCTTGGCGCTGACGGCGGTGCACTTGGGCGGTTGGGCCGAGGAGTGGGTGATCTGGTCCACGACGGAATTCGGTTTTTTGAAGCTGCCCGACTCTTTCTGCACGGGAAGCAGCCTGATGCCGCAGAAAAAGAACCCCGATGTTCTGGAACTGATGCGTGGGCGGACGGCGCGGGTGGTAGGGGATCTGCAACGACTGCTGGTTCTGCTGAAGGGTCTGCCGCTGGCATACAACCGCGACCTGCAGGAAGACAAAGAGGCGGTTTTTGATGCAGTGGACACCGTCTCCCGATCGTTGGAAGTTGCAGCGGCCCTCGTTTCCCGCTCGCGACTGAACCGCGAGCGGATTGGAGCGGGGCTGGAGGAAGGATTCCTCGACGCCACCACGCTCCTGGAGCACCTCGTGCGCCGGGGCATGCCCATGCGCACCGCCCATGAGTGCGTCGGCAAGCTGGTCCGTCTCTGCGAGGAGCGCGGCTGCAAGCTGAGTGAACTGCCCGCCGAGTGTTTCGACGGGGTGGTTCCGGGTCTGGCTCCCGGGGTGTACGGCCAGGTGGGGGCGGCGAGCGCCGTGGGCGCGTTCGTCACCGTTGGTTCAACCGGACCCGCGCGGGTCCGGGAACAGGTGGCGGCATGGCGGGGGAGGTTGTTCCCCTCCGCCTGATGCTTGCCACCCAACACGGGTGGAGGCGGGCGGAAAAGGATGGATTTCTTCCAGTACAAAAACGGCGTGCTGCACGCCGAGGCAATTCCGGTCCACATTTTGGCGGAGCGGTTCGGCACGCCTTTGTACATCTACAGCCGGGCGACCCTGGCCCGTCACCTGACACAGATTCAGGAGGCGTTCGCGGAAGCCGAACCCCTGATCTGCTACTCGGTGAAAAGCAACGGAAACCTGGCACTTGCGCGCGAAATGGCGCGACTGGGCTCGGGCTTTGATGTGACCAGCGGCGGGGAAATGTACCGTGCCATCCTTGCGGGTGCGCCGGGCCGCAAGATCGTGTTCGCGGGGGTGGGCAAATCCAAAGCGGAACTGGCCCGCGCCCTGCAGGCCGGCGTTTTCCTGTTCAACGTGGAAAGCGAGGAGGAACTGCACTTTTTGGGAGGGGTGGCCCGGGAAGTGGATATTCCGGCTCCGGTGGCCCTGCGGGTGAATCCCGACTTGCCACCCAAGACCCACGCGAAGACCGACACCAGCGTCAAGGGCGTGAAGTTCGGTCTGGACATCGAGACCGTGCTGGATGTGGCCCGTGGCGTGGTGGGACACAGCCACCTGCGGGTGATTGGGCTACATATGCACCTTGGGTCACCCATTTTGTCGGCTGATCCTTACCGGATGGGGGCGGCCAAGGGCGAGCATCTGGTAGGCGAACTGCGGAAAATGGGGCACCCGATCACCGTGCTGAACATGGGTGGCGGGTTCGGCATCCACTACCGGAAGCAGGAGGCCCTGCCCGCCAGCGCCTTCGCCGCGGAAATCCTGCCCGTGGTGAAGCGGCTTGGCTGCAAGCTGGTGCTGGAACCGGGCCGGTTCATCGTCGGTAACGCCGGCATCCTGGTGAGCAAGGTGCTGTACCGCAAGGAATCGGGTGGCAAGAAATTCGTCATCCAGGACGCGGCGATGAACGACCTGATCCGCCCGACCCTGTACGACTCTTTCCATCGCATCTGGCCGGTGAACCTGCCCAAGGGTGCCAGCGCCCCGCCCGAGGATTACGAGGCGGAAATCCCTGGCACCGAAAAGGTGGATGTGGTGGGTCCGGTTTGCGAATCGGGTGATTTTCTGGCCAAGCAAAGGGCCCTGCCGCCTCTGGCGCAGGGGGATTTGCTGGCGGTGTTCTCCGCCGGCGCCTACGGCATGGCGATGGCCAGCAACTACAATTCGCGCCCACGGGCAGCGGAGGTGCTGGTGGACGGCGACACCGCGCGTCTGGCGCGACGCCGGGAAACACTGGAAGACCTGGTACGCCCCGAGCTTGAGGCGATGGCGGACTGGTAAGCGGGGACACACGGCGCGGGCGGTTGGATCATGGGTGGAATTCTCGGGCCCCTGGGCCCGGTAGGGAGTGGGCACATGGCTCGTTTCACGCGTGGTGGGAAACTGTTGACGGTGGCCGCCTTGGCCCTGTTGGAAGCCGCCGTACTGCGGGAGCCACCCCGGGCGGTGGGCCAGGAGGCCGCCGCGCCAAAGGCGGCCGCCGCACCGCCTGCCGCCGCGCCCATGGCACCCGCCATGGATCAGGACCAGGAGCGGCCGAGAGATGGGCTGCGTCGATTGTTTTCCGAGGCGAAGACGCCGACCGAACTGTGGGAAGCCCTCGACCACGAAAGGGAAATGGGTGCCCATGACAATGTTGCCTATTACATCGACCGACTGAACGCCACCCTCGCCGCCATGGATGCCGAATCGAGGGACAAGGCGCTGGAAACCTTGCTGAAGGTGGCCGATTTCACCGCCCTGCAAAGTTTGCAGGAATTGCCGAACGCGGTTCGTGACAGCGGCGACAAGAAATTGGCGGAGCGGATCCGCAAGGGTTTGGACTCCCTGAAGTCGACCCTGGACGAGCATCTGACCAAACAGCAGACCCCCGAGAAGCTGCAGGAACTGGTGGACAAGCTGATCGAGAGCCCGGAAGCCAAACGGGAGGTGATGCGCGAGCTGGCAACCCGGGGCGGGTTCGCGGTGGGGCCGCTGCTGAACCTCGGGCGACGGACCGTGGAGGAATCGGACACCCGCGAGGTGGCCAAAGCGCTGCTCGAATTGCCAGCAGCCAGCTTGCCCGGCCTGATCGGGGCGATTGATGTGCCCGACCGCGATTGGCAACGCCGGATTGTCCATGTGCTTCTGTTGCGGGCCGAGATCGGCGAGGATGTGAAGGCAGCGCAACCAGCCCTGCAGATTCTGCTGGCGGACAAGGGCCTCCATGAGGACACCCGCCTGTTGGCGACCAAACTGCTAAGCCATTTGCGGGGCGTCGAGGCCAAACGGCTGCCCGCGATTCCGGACATGCTGAGCGAAACCGCCGACCAGATGTACCAGGGTACCTACGCGTTCCCGGAAGGCACGGCCAACCAGGTATTCCGTTGGGTGAAGGGCAAGGGACTGGTACCAGGCACGACCGACGGCCAGGAAATCCCGGTGGTGAGCAAACCGCAGGCGGCCCAGTACTGGGGTACCCGGTCGGCCCGGGCGGCGCTGGAATCGCAACCGGGGGATGCGCGGGCGCGGCGCGCGCTGCTGGGGCTATCGATCGAGGATGAGCTGGCACGGCAGAAAGCGGCGGGCAAGCCCTACCAACCGATCAGCCAAAGCCAGCCTGGACTGTTGGAGCTCCTGGCCGGTCAGGATAGCCCGTCTTTGAACCTGATGCTGCGTCAGGCGTTGAAGCAAGATCGACAAATGCTGGCGCTCGCGCTGCTTGAGGCTCTGGCTTCGCGTGGTGATGAGACAGCCGGGGTGGAACGAAACGGTGTGCCATCCACCTACGAACTGGCCCTGGAATCGGGAGAACCCCGCGTGCGCTTTGCCGCCGCCCGGGCCATCGCCCGTTTACCCAAACCACCCTCCGCGCGGGTGGCTGCGCGGGTAGTGAATGTTTTGGCGGGGTTTGTGACCCTGGAAAAACTCCAGGGGCAGGCAAGGGCACGGGTGTTGATGGGCATGGACTCGGCCGACATGCTGAGCGAACTGGGCCAATCGTTGGAACGGGCCAGTTACCAAGTGGAGGGAGCCCTGACCGCGCGGGAAACCATGCAACGCCTACTGCGTGGACCCCGGCATGATGTGTTGGTGGTGGACAGCAATATCCCCGACACCGACCTGAACCACCTTTTGGCGCAAATGGACGCCGAAGGCCCGCTGAGCAGGATGCCGGTGCTGGTGGTGGCCCTTCCCAGCGCCCGGCAGAGGTCTTGCCTGAGCACGCGTTACCTGGAACTGGATGCGCGGCGCATTGCCATCGAGGCGGAACTACGGGAGTTTCTGGCCCGCAAAACGGAAATGAAGGCCCGTCAGACGGATGAGCTGGCCCGCCTGGATTCGGTGTATGCCGCGAAGCGTGAAAAAAACCGCGGTCAACTGGAACTTGGCGAGCAGGCGAACTACGACCTGACCCGCAAGGAAATGGTGGAAAGGCAAGCCGCGGAGCAAGAGGAGTTTCATGTGAAATTCCTGCCGCAGTTTCACCTGGAAGACGACCTGATGCGGGTACGGGCGGACCTTGAGGCGGTTCGGAAAGACTTCGTTCTTGCCAGTCAGGAGCGCGAGGACAAATTGACCAGGCACCTGGCCCATGACAGGCGGGTGCGGGTGATACGGGCGGGGGCGCTTGGACAGCCCAAGTCGGCGATCCAGACTATTTCCGCCACGCTGCAGGAAACCGCGCAGATTCCGCTGGGCCCGCAGGATCAGGTGGCCATGGCCAACGAGGCCGCCGACCTATTGGGGCGGATGGCGGTAGGCAGCTTGAGGGGCTATGACATCAGGCCTGCCGGGAAAGCCATCGAGCAGGCGGTCAGCAACGAATCCCTGGCCCCGCAGGCCAAGCTTGCGCTGACACAGGCTTTGGTGGTGATCCCGGGAGGCTCGGCACAAACCCGGCTGGCAGGGATGGCCGGAGACTCGGCCAGATCAGCCCCGGAACGGTATGCGGCCGCAGAGGCCCTGTCTCGGCATGTGCAGCGCTATGGGCGTCTCATGACGGACGCAATGGTGAAGAACCTGGAAAACAACCTGGAAGCCACCCAGGAGCCACCCGTGCGGGCGGCGATCAGTGGGGCGTTAGCCCTGTTGAGCAAACCGAAGACCGACCGCAACCTTTTGGATTACCGGCCTGCGGCGCCCCAACCTCCCATGGGACCGGCCGGCGATGCCCCGGTTGAGAAGCCCATGGAAAAGCCCGCCGGAAAGCCGGTTCAACCCTGAGGCATTTGATGTCGAACCTGTTACCGAAGCTTCCCGCCCGTGACCCCGAGAGCAACAAGGGGACCCACGGGCGTGGCCTTTTGATCGCCGGAAGCATGGGCATGTCTGGTGCGGCCGTGCTGGGTGGCAAGGCCATGCTGCGGTCCGGCGCCGGGTTGGTGACAGTGGCCACCTCCAAGGGTGCCCAACCGATCGTGGCGCTGGGGAATCCGTGCTACATGACTGTGGGTTTGCCTGAGGATCCGCTGACTGGGCGGCTGGCCCAGGGTGCCGTTGGCCCGGCCTTGCAACTGGCTTTGGAGAAAGACGCCACCGGAGTGGGGCCCGGACTTGGCACCTCGGAAATCGTCGGCCAACTGGTCCGGTTGTTGCTTGAGCAGGCCCGTGGCGGCTTGGTGATTGATGCGGATGGATTGAACAGCCTGGGGAAAAAACCGGTGCTACCGAAACGAGTTATCCCGGCTGTGATCACGCCTCATCCCGGTGAATTCGCTCGGCTGACAGGGCAATCGATCGCCGAGGTGCAAGCCGACCGGGAGGGCAACGCCCGGAAACTGGCAATAGAAATGGGGGTGGTGGTGGTGTTGAAAGGTCATCACACGGTGATCACCGACGGGGACCGACTGGCGATCAACCAAACCG
>JAFMJU010000571.1 GCA_017853285.1 Gemmataceae bacterium | reverse complement strand
TTCAGCGACGAGGCGGGACTGAAGCGTGCGGTTTTGACCCAACAAAGCGTTGGCCAAATAGATCGAATAGGCGGCCACCCCGACTGAGCAAGCCAAGGCGACCATGGCAAATGTGAAGGATGGATTGTTGGATTTCATGTGGAACCGGGACCAGGTTGAGGGACTCCTTTAGTTTAGCCGACTGTCAGGATCCGTGGAGGATCGATTGGACTACGGCTTTTTGGGAATCGGCATTTGCGGGCAGTAACTCCCGGAGCCCGGCCCCCTGGAAGGCTTTTTTTATGTCGGCGAGTGGCAGGTCGCGGTCTTGGCCATCGACGCCGCCGACGAGAACCACGCGGCCTTTTGCAGGTAGCGCCGCGAGGTGGGGGATATCTCCCACTTCGACAAGCAACCGGGGGGCCAGGAGCCCCAGCCGCTGGCCGGTGATGGGCTTTTCGGACAACAGGCTGACCGGTGGGCGGATGGCTGTGACAGCCCGGATGCGCTCGCACTGGGCCGAGGCGGTGAGAGCAGCCACGCCCATGGACCCGATGCCGACGACCCGGACCCCGCCATTTCGCCCGGTGGCGCCGCTGGAGACGATGGCCTCGGCCAGGGAGCGCACATCGAGTGTCCATTGGCCCAAGAGGGGTCTGCCGAGCCAGAGGCTCCATTCGGCGGTGTTGTGATCCGGGGCGGAGCCGATGGCATCCCCCTTGCGGCCCTGACCGCGCAGATCGGCGGTGACGACCCAGGCGCCGGCATCGGCCAGGGCCTTGAAAAGGGGATGGCTTTTCGCTGCCGCCGCGCCCTCGGGATGGAGGAGGATCACGGCGGGGGCGGCCCCGGAGGCGGGATGGATGGAGGCGGTGAGGGTGACACCTTTTTCGGGGTGCCAGGCGAGGGTTTCACCCGACTGGGAAAGGACCGCTTCGGGAGTGTCCTGGTCGTGATCGTCTCCCGGGATGGCGAGAACCTTGTGGAGGGCTTTTATTTTTTGGCCGCGCCAGGAATCGTCGACGCCGTCGGCAGGGAGAGGATTGGAAGCCAGGGCCTGAAGGCCGATTTTTTTGGCGAAACGAGGCACCGAGATCCAACCCTCGGGGCTGCCGGCATCGGCCGGAAAGCAGCGGAGTTCCTCACGGGGAAAGGGCTTGAAATCGGCCTCGGGCACGGGCGAACCATCGCCCCGGGAAAGGTGGAGGCGCATGAAGCCCACCATGGCCTCACGCATGGGTTTGGAATAATCGTGGCCGGACTCGAAGACCTGGTGCACCAGCGCCTTATCCGAGCCCATTTGAGCGTAGACCTTGCGGGCGGCGGCGATGGATTTGCGGGCCTCCTCGGGCGAGAACTGGCGGGCATCGCGCGAGGCGCTGATGACCATGAGGGCCCGGGGGGCGGTGAGGGCCAGCAGGCCATCTTCCTCGGTGAATGACAGGGCGCCGGGGACCACCTCGCACATGCAGCAGGCGGCCCCAAGGTAGGCCTGGTAGTTGCCGACGGAGCAGACAGGGACGGCGGCCTTCACCCGCTTGTCCCAGGCGGCGAGGTACATGGTTTGGTTGCCGCCACCGCTGGCGCCGGTGACGCCGAGTTTCTCGCCATCGACCTCGGGACGGGACTGGAGGTAGGTGAGGGCCTGGGAGTTCTCGAGGATTTGCGCGCCACACAGCGGCAGGCCGACCGGCAGGAGGCCGGCGCCGGTCATGGCGCCGTGGTATTCACCCAGGGCCCGGTCCACCCCACGCTCCCCGGCACCCAAGGCATCGACGGCGAGGGCGACGAACCCGGCGCGGGCCAGGGCGGCACAGCGGGCCTGGACCACCGGATCCTGCTTGGCGCCGGGCCAGTGGCCGTGGACATTGAGCACGGCAGGGTATTTACCAGGCTTTTCGGGCAGCCAGAGGAGGCCCGGCATGCGGACGCCCGGGAAGGTTTGGAAGGTGACTTTCTCAACCCTGAAACCGTCACCCTTGACGGTGCTGAGGACTTTGGGTTGGAGATCCTTGGCCAGGGGGGTTTCGAGGCCCAGGGAGTAGGCGAGTTTTTGGCGGAGGGCCTCCTGGGAAATGGGATCTGCCTTGCGCATCTGGGCGGCCTGGGAGCGGACCCAATCGAGGTAGGGATCGGGGGATTGGGCCTGGGCCGGTGCAGTACCCAGCAAAAATGCCACCAACCAAAAAACCAGGGTCCATGGACGCATGTTGAGCCTCGCCGGAATGTGTACCCCCACAAACGACCATCCGGAGGGTTGGTTGTCAAAGGCCCAGCAGGCTTTTGTTAAAATGGGACACATGGGGAAAATATTCCCTTAATGCATCATTTCACAGGATTGCGGGTTTGAAAGGTGGGCAAAATCGAACACATCGCCGTGACTGGAGGGCCGAACCAAGAGGGTGGAGGGCTGGATGGTTTCGGACTGGCTGGTTTGTTGCCTGCTTGGGGTGATGGTCGGGCAAGCTCCCGTCCAGGACCCTCCGTCTGGTTCCGGGTTGGAAGAAACCGCGCCCAAAGAGAATATAGTCGAGGCTTCGGGTACAACCGAAGGCCCATTCCGGCCTGACTGGTGGAACAAGGTTCCG
>JAFMJU010000570.1 GCA_017853285.1 Gemmataceae bacterium | reverse complement strand
GCAAACACCCCAGTCGGGGTCCAGACAGTCCGTGCGCAAGGGTTGGGAGGGGCGCTTTTACCGGCTCACCACGCCCCTTCCAGAATCCCCAGCACCTCGCCCTCCTGGGGCCGCCGTGGATTGGTCCGGTACAGCCGCTCGATCCTCGCGCGCTCCGCCACCACGGGCAGTTGCTCGCGCGTCATCCCCAACTCCCGCAGCCGTTGCGGGATGCCGATCTGTTTTGACAGTCCCGCCACCAGTTCCACCGCCAACTCGGCCGCCCGGCGCGCCGGCATGCCCGTGGTGTCCGCCCCCAGCAGCCGGGCGATCTCCGCGAATCGCTCCTCCCGCGCCTCCAGGTTGTAACGCATCACATGCGGCACCAGCAGGCCGTTGCCTGCCCCGTGGCTCACATGCACCTCGCTGGCCACCGCGTATTCCATGCCGTGCACCAGCGCCACCCCCGCGTTGCTGAAGGCCAGCCCGCCCAGCATCGCGGCGTACGCCATCTTTTCCCGCGCCTCGCGGTCTGTCCCGTCCGCCACCGCCCGCGCGAGGTATTTCCCACACAGCGAGATCGCCTCGCGCGCCGCCAGATCGGCCATCGGGTTGGCCCCCTGGTACACCGAGTGCTTCCCCGCGAACGGCTCAAAGATGCCGAAGTCGGTCGCCGTGAACGCCTCGATAGCATGCACCAGCGCGTCGATGCCGCTGTCCGCCGTCACCCGCGCCGGGCACGAAAGCGTCAATTCCGGATCCACAATGGCAACATCGGGCCGCAGGTGCTGGCTCAGGCAACTCACTTTCATCCCCTTGCCCGGATCGGTGAACACCAGCGCCGAGCTCACCTCGCTCCCCGTCCCCGCCGTCGTCGGCAGGCAGATCACCGGCAGGATCGGGCCGGGAATCTTGTCTTCCCCAGCGTAGTCGGGCGGGTTCCCCCCGTGCGCCAGCACCGTGGCCACAATCTTGGCCATGTCCATGTTGCTGCCGCCGCCCAGGCCCACCACCCCGTCCGGCTTGCAACCTTTCGCCGCCTCCAGCGCCTGCAACACCGCCGCCAGCGTCGGCTCCGCCTCGCCGCCGTTGAACACCGTGTGCCGTATCCCCTCCGCCTTCAGCGGGCCGATCACCCGCTCCACCAGCCCGTGGCTTTCCAAAATCCGGTCGGTCACCACCAGCAGGTTGCCCAGGCCCATCCGCCGGGCCACCTCGCCGGTCCCCCCAGCCGCGCCCCAGCCGAAACGCACATGCCCGGTGGTGTGATAATTCCAGATGCTGTTCATGTCTTCCCGCCCACAGTGGGGGTGCTTGTTTTGGATTCCTTGGCAAAATGGTACCAAAGGTCCACGCCCGCACCGTCAGGAGCCCGCCATCCCATGGCCAACCCCAATCCCCCTGCACGCATCGGCGTGGTCACCGTCAGCGATCGCGCCAGCGCCGGCGTCTACGAAGACCGCGGCGGCCCCGCCATCGCCGCCTTCCTGCAAAAAACCATCACCAGCCCCTACGAACTGCTCGCCCGCGTCATCCCCGACGAGCGCCCCCTGGTGGAATCCACCCTCAAGGAACTGGCCGATACACAGGGCTGCTGCCTCGTGGTCACCACCGGCGGCACCGGCCCCGCCCGGCGCGACATCACCCCCGAGGCCACCCTGGCCGTCTGCGACCGCGAGATGCCCGGCTTCGGCGAGCAGATGCGCGCCGTGTCGCTGAAATCCGTCCCCACCGCCATCCTGTCGCGCCAGGTCGCCGGCCTGCGCGGCTCGTGCCTCATCATCAACCTGCCCGGCAAGCCCTCCGCCATCGAGGAATGCCTGCTCGCCGTCTTCGCCGCCGTCCCCTACTGCATCGACCTCATGGACGGCCCCCGCATCGAGACCAATCCCGCCATCGTCAACGCCTTCCGCCCCAAAAAGGCCTGAACCCCATGCCCGCCCCCACCATCGACCTCAATGCTGATCTCGGCGAGGGCGCCGGCCAGGATGCGGCGCTCATCCCCCTCGTCAGCTCCATCAATCTCTGCTGCGGCCTCCACGCCGGCAGCCTGGACACCCTGCAGGCGGTGCTCGACCTGGCCCGGGCCGAGAGAACCCATCGCCCCCTGGCCGTTGGCGCCCACCCGGGCCTGCCAGACCGTCACGCCATGGGCCGCGCCCAACTCAATCTGCCTGTCGATGTGATGGAACAGATCACCCGCTACCAGGTGGCCGTGCTGGCCCGTCTGGCCCAATCCACCGGGGTACCGCTGGCCCACCTCAAACCGCACGGCGCCCTCTACCACCTGGCATGTTCCACCCCAGAGGTGGCTGAAAAAATCGCCACCATCGCCGCCGATTTCAAACTCGCGGTGATGGGCCTGCCCAACAGCGCCCTGGCCCGGGCCTGCGCCGGCAAGGTCCCGTTCCTGCCCGAGGGCTTCGCCGAACGCGGCTACCTGCCCGATGGCCAACTCATCCCCCGCGGCCAACCCGGCGCCCTCATCCACAACCCCGCCGAGGCCGCCACCCAAGCCATCCGCCTCGCCCGCGCCGGCCTTCGAACCCTCTGCATCCACGGCGACAGCCCCCAGGCGGCAACCATCGCCACCACCGTGCGC
>JAFMJU010000569.1 GCA_017853285.1 Gemmataceae bacterium | reverse complement strand
CGTAGGCCTCGAGCGCCCACACTTCCATCTCGCCGAAGCGCTGGCCGCCGAAGCGGGCCTTGCCGCCCAGCGGTTGCTGGGTGATGAGGCTGTAGGGCCCGGTCGCCCGCGCGTGCACCTTGTCGTCGACAAGGTGATGCAGCTTGAGCATGTAGATGAAGCCCACCGTGACGGGCTGCTCGAACCGCTCGCCGGTGCGGCCGTCGAACAGGTAGCTCTTGCCCGATTCGGGCAGGCCGGCCTGCTTCAGCACGCTGCGGATATCCTCCTCGCTGGCCCCGTCGAAGACCGGGGTGATCGCCTTGAAGCCCAGACGGGCGGCGGCCGCACCCAGGTGGGTCTCGAGGATCTGCCCCACATTCATGCGGCTGGGCACACCCAGCGGGTTCAGCAGAATGTCCACAGGGGTGCCGTCCGCGAGGAATGGCATGTCCTCCACGGGCAGGATCTTGGAAATGACCCCCTTGTTGCCGTGGCGACCGGCCATCTTGTCGCCCACCGAGATCACGCGCTTGGTGGCCACATAGACCTTCACCATCTGCTGGACGCCGTTGGGAAGCTCGTCGCCCCGCTTCAGGTTGTTGATCAGGCGGTCGCGCTCCTCGATGTGGAACTCGATCTGCTCGCGGTGCCGGTGGTAGATCTCCTCGGCCTTCTTCCTTTCCGCGGGCGAGCGCAGGTCCAGGTGGTCGAGACGGAACTCGGCGGCCTGCTCGGCCATCGACTTGTCGTCCTTGTCTGCGCCCAGCACCTTGTTGTTCCGCGCGTCCTTCAGGCTCTTCACCTTCAGGTGCTCGCAGAGCGCTTCCAGCATCTCGCGGAACAGCTCGGCGATCTTCTTGTTGGAGTTCTCGCGGTGCTCCTTTTCGAGACGGTCGACTTCCTTCTTCTCGGCGTCGGACATGTGGGCCCTGCGGCTGAACCGCTCGGTTGCGGTCACCACGCCCTCCACGCCCGGGGGAACCTCGAGGCTCTCGTTCTTAACATCCTCGCCGGCCCTGCCGAAGATGGCGTGCAGCAGCTTCTCCTCGGGCGTCAGCTCGCTCTTGGACTTGGGCACCACCTTGCCGACAAGGATGTCGCCGTGGGCCACATGGGTGCCCACGCGCACGATGCCCGAGTCGTCGAGGTTGTTCAGCGCCTTGGGCGACACATTGGGGATGTCGCGGGTGAACTCCTCCTTGCCCAGCTTGCTCTCGCGGATCTCGATCTCGAACTCCTCGATGTGGATCGAGGTGTAGGTGTCCTTCTCCACCAGGCGTTCGGAGATGATGATCGCGTCCTCGAAGTTGTAACCCTCCCAGGACATGAAGGCGACCAGAACATTGCGACCAAGGGCCAGCTCGGCCTGGTGGGTGGCGGCGCCGTCTGCGATCACCTCGCCCTTCTTGACCTTCTGGCCCACTTTGACCAGCGGCTTCTGGTTTTGGCAGGTGTGCTCGTTGAGGCCGACGAACTTCTCGAGGATGAATTCCTTCTCCTCAACGCGGATGCGCTGGCTGTCCACATACCGCACCACGCCGTCGCGGTCCGAACGGACCACAAGGCCGCTGTTCTGGGCCACATCGCGTTCCAGGCCGGTGGCCACGATCGGTGGCTCCGTGACGAGCAGGGGCACCGCCTGGCGCTGCATGTTCGAACCCATCAGCGCGCGGTTGGCGTCATCGTGCTCGAGGAACGGGATCAGGCCGGCGGAGACGCCCACCATCTGGCGGGGACTCACGTCGATGTACTGGATCATGTCCGCCGTGGCGGTGACGAACTCGCCCTGGTGGCGCGCGGTCAGGCGGCTTTCGTGGCCCACGATCTTGCCGCCCTCCACCTCCACATCGGCGGGGGCGATATAGGCGTCGCTCTCCTCGTCAGCTCGCAGCCAGCGCACCTCGTTGGTGAGTTTGCGGTCCTTCACCACGCGGTAGGGCGTGATCAGGAAGCCGTAATCATCCACACCGGCGTAGATCGAAAGGTGGGAGATCAGGCCGATGTTGGTGCCTTCGGGCGTCTCGATCGGGCAGATGCGCCCGTAGTGGGAGATGTGCACATCCCGCACGTCGAAACCGGCGCGTTTGCGGTTCAAGCCGCCCGGCCCGAGGGCCGACAGGCGCCTCTCGTGGGTGAGCTGCGAAAGCGGGTTGGTCTGATCCACCACCTGACTCAGCTCGCCGCGACCGAAGAAGTACTCGATGGCTGCCGAGACGCTCTTCGGATTGATGAGGGAACGCGGGGTAAGGTCCTGCTTTTCCCGGTTTTGCATGCGCTCCTGCACGGTGCGGCGGAGCTTCAGGAAACCCTTGCGCAGTTCCTCGGCGGCCAGCTCGTCGATGGTGCGGACGCGCCGGTTACCCAAGTGGTCGATGTCATCGATGATGCCTTCGCCCGCGCGAAGTTTCAGCAGGTACCGGATGGCATTGACCAAATCGGTGGGCTCGAGGGTCATGCGGTCATCGGGAACATCCTTTTCCTGCTCGAACTTGCGGTTGATGCGGAACCGACCCACCTTGCCCAGGCGATAGCGGTTGGCGTCGAGGAATTTCTCCTTTAACAAGTCGCGGGCCTTTGTCAGCGAGGCCGGGTTGCCCGG
>JAFMJU010000568.1 GCA_017853285.1 Gemmataceae bacterium | reverse complement strand
AATCCAAAGTATTGATCGGTTCCCGAAGGCCACCGAACATATTCCCGAAATCCAGGCCATGATTTCCAAGCTCATCACGGATGGGCACGCCTACCCCTCATCGGGGGATGTTTATTTCGATGTTTCCTCCGACGCGGATTACGGAAAATTATGCAACCGTGACCCGGAACAATTGGAAGCCGGAGCCCGCATCGAGGTGAGTGACCGGAAAAAAACCCCGGGTGATTTCGCCCTTTGGAAAGGAGCCAAACCAGGTGAACCCGCCTGGGACTCCCCTTGGGGCCCTGGCCGGCCCGGCTGGCACATCGAGTGTTCAGCCATGAGCATGCGATGGCTGGGTGAAACCATCGATATCCACGGCGGGGGCCTGGACCTGCAATTCCCCCACCATGAAAACGAGTTGGCCCAATCCGAATCTTACACGGGAAAACCATTCGCCCGGTACTGGCTCCACAACGGCCTGATGAAAACGGGCGACAAGAAAATGTCAAAGAGCGAGGGCAATGAGATCGTTGTCAGCGAACTCCTGAAAAAGCACCATCCTGAAACGCTCAGGGCACTTATCCTGAGCTCCCACTACCGCAGTCCGATTGAGTTCAGCGAGGCCAGATTGACTGAGGTCGGTCGGAGCCTGGAAACCTTCCATCGTTTTCATGACCGGGTGGCCAGGATACTTGGAAACCCGGTCAGCGCCATTCCACCATGGAACCATGGGGCCGACACTCCACCGGAATTGATCTCGATTCGCGAAAGATTCATCGAGGCGATGTCGGATGATTTCAACACGGGGGCAGCGCTTTCTGTCCTTTTCGATCTGGTGGCGCACCTCAATCGCTTCATCGAAACCCAGAAACTGGAAAAGGAAAAACCCCAAGCGAAACCATTGGAATACCTGTCAACCGGAACCGCGATCCTGATTGAAATGTCCGGTATTTTGGGGATACTTGATCTGTCAAAAACCCGCAATCAAACCAGCGCGGAGTCGGGAGGGCTCGTCGATGGCTTGATGGGCCTGGTGATTGAACTGCGTGCCCTGGCCAGGAAAGAAAAAAACTTCGCGGTTGCGGACCTGGTTCGAAACCGTCTCTCCACCCTGGGAATCACCTTGGAGGATCGCCCGGATGGGACAGGATTCCGCATCGGGTGAACGGTCGAAAATCATCCTTGGCATTGATCCGGGATTGGAGACCACAGGTTATGCACTTCTGGATTCGGCCGACCGGTTTGTATCTGTAATCGAGGCAGGAACGCTTACCACCAGTAAATCCTCCCCTCTTCCTGAACGACTGCTGGAACTTTTCTCGGGTTTGGAGGAGATTCTGGACCAATATCGGCCGTACCGAATGGCTGTCGAACAGCTTTTCTCGCACTACGGTCATCCCAAGACCGCCATCACCATGGGTCATGCCCGTGGTGTGCTATTTCTCGCGGCGGCCCGAAAGGGAATACCTGTCGCCAGCTACCTGCCCACGAAGGTGAAACGGACACTCACCGGCAATGGCAGGTCCTCCAAGGAGCAGGTCCAAAACGCGATCATGCTGGAATTGAATCTGGATTGTCGTCCAGATCCTCCAGACATAGCGGACGCGATGGCCGTGGCCTTTTGCCTCCATCAGGAACTAAGACAGGCCGGGAGACTACCCCGATGATCACCGGAATGCGTGGAAAATTGACACGATTGATGGAAAACGAGGCGCGGCTTTCGATTGGGCAACTGGAATACCAGGTACTGATTCCGGAATTTGTCCGCCGCAAACTTCAAGACCTGACAGGAACCGAGGTTAGTCTCTGCACGGAACAGTACATTGAGGGGGGCCAAGGTGCCAGCCACATGGTTCCCCGCATCATCGGCTTTTTGACCGAGCACGAGCTTGGTTTTTTCACCCTCTTTTGCACGGTCAACAAAATTGGCCCGAAGAAAGCCCTGAAGGCGCTCACCCAGGCCCCCCTTGAGGTTGCGAAGGCGATTGCCCGGAAGGACACGGCCTGGCTGTCAAAACTACCAGGCATCGGCAAGCAAACAGCGGAAAATGTTGTTGCCCAACTTCACCGCAGTATAGGCCCCTTCTGCGTTTCGGAATCTGGTCAATTGGATACAGAAGGCAGGGGGACTGGCTCGGGCTCCCAATCCACACTTCACAATGACGCGTACAACGCTTTGATGACACTTGGCCTTTCTTCCAGCGAGGCTCTGGACCGATTGGACAAGGTATTGGCCCAGAACAACGAGCTGAAGGACCTTCCGTCCATTATCCAGGCGGTTTTCGGCAGGGAATGACACGCCGGACGATCAAACCCTTCGTTTGTGACGGAGACTAGACATGGCAAGGGATCCGGTTTTCAAAGGCGGGGGAAAAGTACCCGGCACGGAGTCCCCACCCCCATCCGCGACCGGTGGATCCCCAGGGGACCAACCCCATGATTCCGCCCTCAGACCCCGGTGCTTTGCGGATGTGATTGGGCAGAAAGCCGTGATAAACCGGTTGAGCATCGCGGTGAATGCCTGTAAAAAGCTCAAGGAACCACTCCCCCATATTCTGCTTGACGGTCCTCCTGGGCTTGGCAAGACCACCTTTGCCAATGT
>JAFMJU010000567.1 GCA_017853285.1 Gemmataceae bacterium | reverse complement strand
ATATGCTCCCTTGGATGATCAAAAATCCACTTTTTTAGGGGAAGAGCAATGGGCTTGGTTTGAAAAGGAATTGGCCCGGGAAGCCGAAATCCGTCTCATAGGCTCGAGCATCCAGGTCATCCCAGAGGAGCACCCGTTTGAGAAATGGGCCAATTTTCCAAGGGAACGCGAAAGATTTCTGGGCTTGCTGGAAAAGTCGGGAGCCAGCGGTGTGATCCTGCTCAGCGGGGACAGGCATTTGGGTGAAATCTCTTGCCTTTCTCCCCGGCCCGGAACCGGAAACTATCCTCTTTTTGAAATGACCGCCAGCGGCATCAACCAGGGCAGTCAGAAGTTCAGGCTTCCCGAGGCGAATCGACACCGAGTTGCGTCCTTGGCATGGGGTAACCACTTCGGGGTGGTCAGGATTGATTGGGCCAAGGAGGATCCGGAAATTCGCCTTGAGTTGCGTGACGAGCAAGGTGAGACGGTTGTTTCGTCCCGGTTGGGGCTTTCCAACATAAGTCGGAAGGGGCCACCCTCGGTTCCTGTGACCCTTCGGGATGGGGAAATCGGACCCTCTGGTGTGGCCACCAAAGTCGGGCAGGAAGTTCGCCTGCGATTTCGGGTCGCCTCCACTGGCAAGTCAAAGGATGGCGCCCGGGTTTTTCTGAACACAAATGAGAATTATCGGGACCGGGATAATGTGACCGTGGTTCTGGACATGGCCGAGTTGGGGAACAGCCTTGCGGACAAAGGATTTGGTGATCCTTCGGGTAAATTGGCGGGCAAGGAATTGGTGGCGGTTGGGAAAATCGAACTGTTCAGGGAATCACCCCAAATTGTGATTCGAAAGATTGAAAACCTGGTTATTGAAAAATAAATCCCGGCCTGGATGACCAAAATTCACTCGTTTCCTCGGTCCGTTTCCCGTTCTGAATCGGTCAAATCGGGGCTCTGGCCTGGCACACACTGGCCGTTTGCATCAGTAGGCGGCTCGGGATTCCTGTTGGTTTCAACCCGTGAAAGGATGGGGCTTTTTTTGTTGGGGCGGTCCTGGGAATGCCACTCGGTTGCTGAACGGCGTTGCACCGCGTAGGCCTTTTGGGCCTCCACGAAATGGGTCGCCATTTCCGGATATCGAAGCGCGGTAAGGCGGCCTCCAAAAACGCAACCCGTGTCAATGTTGATGGTCCGGTTCAGGATGGCTGATTCGGTGACCGGCGTGTGTCCGTAAACCACCAGTGCCCGCCCGCGGTACTGATGGACCCATTCCATCCTGGTCGCGTCCGATTCCTCATCAAATCGCGCATGCGCATCCCCGAATAGGGCCTGATTCCGGACAAGGGCGGAGTCGCGGCCCTGGAGGTCTTCACGCAAGCCGGCGTGGGCGGCAACCAATCGCCCCCCATCCAGCACCAGATGATGGGGCAAGCCTTCTATGAATTCCACAAGTTCCCGGATGGTTTCCCGTTGGGTTCCGGGATCCTCCTGCTCGATTTCGCGAAGGGTTTGCAGAATGGAAGGCCGGGGTTCCGGTTTGGCAGCTTTGAAATGACGGTAGACCTTGAGTTCATGATTTCCCTGAACCGCCAACGCGGTCCGAGCCAGGATCATGGAGCGAACAAGGCGGTAGGTATCAAGTATTCGGGGCCCGCGGTCCAGGATATCCCCGACGAAAACCGCTATCCTTCCCTCCGGGTGCCGCCAGGTGAACCCCGGGCATTCTGCGATGGCCTCGCGCCTGTATCCCAATAATCCCAGCAGAGATTCAAGCTCATCGCAACAACCATGGACATCGCCGATCAGGTCGAAGGGGCCCTGGTGTTCCTTGCGATTGCAAGGAAGCTTTTGGATCTGGATCTCGGCCTGGTCCCGTTCTTCCGGTGTCGAGAAGAGATAAACCCGGTGGAACCCTTCCTGCCCCAATCGTGGAAGCGCATCCTTCAGTGAGGCCAATTGTTCCTCCAAAGGTTCGACGGTCAGATTGTCTGGAATCCCCGGGAGAAACGAGGGAAGCCCGGATAGCCTTTCGCCATGGGCCCGGGCGGACTCGGGCAGGTCGAAAACTATGGCCACTACCGGCGCATGGAATTTTCGGGCCAGGGTCAATAAGTTTTGACGGTTCCTAAATCGCAGGTTGGTCGAATCGACCACCGTGAAACGCCCCCAAGCCAGGCGCATTTCCACTAGCAATGCCTGTAACTCGGCGGCATCGTTGGTGGCTTCCAGCAAATCTGGCTGGTCACACACCATTTTTCGCATCTGTGGCAGGGAAACCACCTGTCCGGGATCAAAATGACGGGCTGCAAATCGGCTTTTCCCCACACCCCGGGGGCCGATCAATAAAACCAGCGCGTTTTCAGGAATGCCAACCAGCATTCAGCCCTGAACCTTTGGCCTGGTAGTGCCCGGCCTTTGATACCAACAAATGAATCACCTTGCCTTTATCTTAAACCACAAGGGCTGGCGGCAGAATATTACATGAATTGGCTGCTTGGGTAACCGGGACTGGCTCCGAAGCTTCCTGCCTGTGGGCCTTCATGCCGCCTTGATAATGGGGCTATCCATGGAGCCTGTTGGCAGCCGATCCATGAGTGGTAGTGT
>JAFMJU010000566.1 GCA_017853285.1 Gemmataceae bacterium | reverse complement strand
GGTGGCCTGAAACCTCCCCTGGAAAGAGAATTAGCGCAACCCGCAGGTCCGCAAAGACTTGCGGGTTTTTTCATAACCTGTGGCGAAAAAGTGCTTAACCCCACGAACTTGGGAACTTTTGGCTAATCATGTTTCGGGGTGAACTTCCCGGCCGGTTTGGACGCATACAGTTCAAACACACGGGGCAACCAAGCCCTGTGGCATTGAAACGGGTGGAGCCCAATCGTCCTGCCAACATGAGGTGCACCATGGTGCGACGCGATGCCCTGTTGAGGCTGTACAACAACCTGCTGAAAAGGCGTGAGGAGATCCAAAAGCGCCTGAAGGCGGATCTGCGGGATCTAGGTGGTCACGGGACTTCCGGGGACATGGCCGATGCCGCTCTGGATACCGATGGCGACGAGATTTCCTCGTCATTGGCCGAACGGGAGTGTGAGGAGCTGGCCCAGGTGGACCATGCCATCGAGCGGCTGAAGGCGGGCACCTACGGCATGTGCGAGGGGTGTGCCAAGCGGATCCCAGTCAGCCGGCTGAACGCCGTACCCTTCGCCACGCTGTGCATCGACTGCCAGCGGGCCAAGGAGGAGGAACCTGACTGGGAGCCGGCTTTCCAGGCTGGCAAATACACCCACTTGGGCGAGGTGAAGCTGGTCCGTGATGAATTGCGCGACCCGGACCTGCGGGATTTGCCTTTGGGCCGTTGACCGGCGCCTTTGGGCAAACCGTTCCGGTTGAATCAAGCGAGGCACCCTGAACCGGGGAGAAAATTCTCCCCGGTTCTTTTTTTTCTCAAGCCGGGACAGCGAGCCGGGGCATAGACTTGTCTGGCCCCGGGCTCGCGCAGCCGGTCCGGAGCGCATGTCTAACTACTTGCCTGGACGGTCTGGTCCGGGAGCAGGTGGCCCCCACGGGCGGCGCGTTAACGGGTGAACGCATGATGCGCGAACGGGTGATGCTGTTGACCGTATCGGGTGCCTGCTCGTTTCTGGGCAGTTTCGCGGCGTGGCGGATGGTGCCCACGGGGGCGCACGCGGCCGATCCGGTGAATGTGCCCGTTTTGCCAAATGGGCCGGCCCGGCCGGTTTATCCCGACGGCATGGATCGGCGGTTCGAACTGGTGGCCCGGCAGGTGATGCCGGCTGTGGTGGCGGTGGAGGCGGTGCGGCCGCCCTCGCAGGGCCGTGGCAAGCCGGTGGAGGAATCGGGGTCGGGCGTGCTGGTGCGATTGCCAGAGGCTTCAGGCATTTTCGCCCTGACCAACAACCATGTGATCGCGGGCGCGCCCGCGGAGCAGATCACCCTGTCGCTTTCGGACAACCGGGTGCTGCGGCCCAGCCGGGTGTGGACCGATCCGGAATCGGACATCGCGGTGCTGCGTCTGGACGAGACCAACCTGCCCACGGCGTCCCTGGGTGAGAGTGACAATGCCCGGGTGGGGCAGTGGGTGCTGGCGTTCGGCAGCCCCTTTGGCCTGAACCAGACGGTGACGCACGGGATTTTGTCGGCGCGCGAGCGCGGCCAGGTGAGCCTGGGGAGCACCATCCGCATCAAGGATTTCCTGCAGACCGACGCGGCGATCAATCCGGGCTCCAGCGGTGGTCCATTGGTGGATCTGGAAGGGAATGTGATCGGCATCAACACAGCCATCGCCTCCACCAGCGGCAACAACACCGGGGTTTCCTTCAGCATCCCCATCAACCGGATCAAGCGGGTCAGCCGCGAGTTGCTGCGCACGGGCAGCGTTTCGCGGGGTTACCTGGGGCTGCAGGTGGCCAACACCTTCGACCCGGCCACGGCCCGCAACCTGGGCCTGGACAAGCACGAGGGTGCCCTGGTGGAGATGGTCTACCCGGATACCCCCGCCGCCATCGCGGGCATCCGGCCCGGTGATGTGGTGCTGAAGCTCGACAACCGCCCGGTGAAGAACGAGAACCATTGCATCAACCTCATCGCCGACCTGTTGCCGGGCCAGCGGGTGAAGGTGGAATTCTGGCGCAACCGCCAGGCCTTTGTGGTGGAAGCACCGGTGGGAGATTGGTCGCAGGGGCAGGCCCGATTGAAGACGGGTCAGTGATCGAGACTGCCCGGAAAGCTCGAGCGGAAAAAGAAACAAAGACCAAAGCCTTCCCATTGTAGGGAAGGCTTTGGTCTTCGGGTTTGAATGTTTGGTGAAGGATTAATCGAGAAGCTTGGCGCTGGCCGGGTCGAGGAATTCCATCATCGGTTTCAGGATGAGCGTGCTGGTTTTGGTGCCGTTGAAGAAACCGATGACGCTGTTGAGGATCTCGAACGACATCAGGGTGAGCAGTACCAAGCCGATCACCGTGGGGAGCAGCACCAAGGCCGGCAGCGGCCCCCAGGGACTAGGCGCGGCGATCATGCCGGCGCCAGCCACAGCGGTAGCGCCACCAGCGAAGGCCGCCTCGCCATCGTCGTCATCCCCGGAGTCCATCAGGGGTTCGTCGATGGCTTCGATAGGCTCCTCTTCCAGAAGGGTGGACTTCCGGCGACGGCTGGGGGCGGCAACGGTCTCGGCGTTGACATCCCCCTCCTCGTCGAGGGCCACGACCTGGTCGCCGGAATCTTCCACGGC
>JAFMJU010000066.1 GCA_017853285.1 Gemmataceae bacterium | reverse complement strand
AACTGGCAGCCAACAGCCTGCGACGGGTGCGTGATGAACTGGTGCGGGCCAAGCAGGAGGGGCGCCAGGTGGTGGCCGCCATCGGGGGCCATGTGATCAAGGTGGGCTGCGCGCCCTACCTGAACAGTTGGCTGAACCAGGGCGTGGTGACCGCGGTGGCCATGAACGGCGCGGCGGCGATCCATGACTTCGAACTGGCCTACCGGGGGCGCACCAGCGAGGATGTGGGTGCGGTGCTGCTGAACGGCAATTTCGGCATGGCCCGCGAGACCGCCGACGCCATGGCGCTGGCCTCGGCCCGAGGGGCTGTGGCCGGTTTCGGCCAGGCGTTGGGGGAGCACCTCGACCAGCTTGACAAGGCGGGCCAACTGGCCAACCCCGAGGCGAGCCTGGTGCTGGCGGCCTACCGGGCCGGGGCATCGTGCACCATCCATGTGGCGATGGGCACCGATGTGGTGCACATGCACCCGCAGGTTTCCGGGGCCAACCTGGGTGCCGCGTCGATGGTGGATTTTCGCCGGTTGTGCACGGTGGTGAGCCGGCTGGCGCATGGCGTTTGGTTCAACATCGGCAGCGCGGTGATCATGCCCGAGGTCTTCCTGAAGGCCGTGTCGGTGGTGCGCAACATGGGGCACGACCTGTCGGGCCTGGTGGCGATCAACTTCGACAAGGAATCCAAATACCGCACCGCGACCAATGTGCTGTCGCGGCCCGCGGCGGTCGGGCTGGAGATGACCGGCAACCATGAGATCTTGCTGCCGCTGATGCACGCGGCGGTGGCCGAGGGACTGGCTGCCGCCCGCCTGGGCGGCGACACGGGAGCGCCCAGCGCGCAAAGGCAGGCTGCATGAGCGTGGAAACGAACGCGTGGGGCGCGGACCTGGCGGAACTGGTCGGGAGGTTGGGTGAGCCCGAGGTGCTGGTCCTGGGCGACCTGATGCTGGACCGGTATGTGTGGGGCGACGCCGAGCGGATCAGCCAGGAGGCCCCGGTGATTTTGCTGCGGGCCGACCGCCGCGAGGAGCGGCTGGGTGGCGCCAGCAGCGTGTCGATGATGCTGAGCCATCTGGGCGCGCGCGTGAAGCTGGCCGGGGTGGTGGGCGCCGACGATGACGCCCGCCGCGTGCGCGGCCTGCTGGACGGGCTGAACATCGACCATTCGACCGTGCTGGTGGACGATTCCCGGCCCACCACGGTGAAGGAGCGCTACATCGGCCGGGCGCAGCAGAAGCACCCGCAGCAGATCTTGCGCGTGGACTTCGAGCAGCGGGCCGCGCTGGAAAAGGCCGTGGAGGACCGCCTGTCCGCCGCGCTGGATTCGGCGCTGGCGACCGCCGACATCGTGCTGGTGAGCGATTACGACAAGGGGGTCTGCACCCCCGGCCTGTTGCGCAAGCTGACGGACAATTGCCGCCGGCGGGGAATCCGCATCCTGGTGGATCCGACCCGGGGTGGGGACTACGGCAAGTACCGCGGCATGTCGTCGATGACCCCCAACCGGCTGGAAGCGGGCCTGGCCACCGGGCGCGTGCTGGATTCCATCCCCGAGGCGCTGGCCGCCGCGGAGCAGTTGCGATCCACCCTGGATCTGGAGGCGGGGATCGTCACGCTGGACAAGGAAGGGATGGCACTGGCCGGTGGCAACGGGCCGGGGCTGGTTTTCCCCGTGCGACCCCGCCAGGTGTATGACATCACCGGCGCGGGCGACATGGTGTTGGCGGTGCTGGGGCTGGCGATGGCCTCGGGGGCCGATTACGGGCAGGCCATCCGCCTGGCGAATGTGGCCGGCGGGCTGGAGGTTGAGAAGATCGGCGTGGCCCCGGTGAGCCGGCAGGAGATTCTGCAGGACCTGGCGCGGGCGGGCCACTCGAGCCGGCCGGGCAAGCAGGTGGCGCTGCCCGATTTGCTCGCGCAACTGGATCTGGTGCGATCCGGCGGTTCGCGGGTGGTGTTCACCAACGGCTGCTTCGACCTGCTGCATGCCGGGCATGTGCAGTATCTGGCCGAGGCGCGCGCCCAGGGTGACCTGCTGGTGGTGGGGCTGAACAGCGATGCCAGCGTGGCGCGCCTGAAGGGGCCGACCCGGCCGGTGAACCCGCAGGAGGCGCGGGGCGCGGTGCTGGCGGGCCTGGAAAGTGTGGACTTTGTGGTGGTGTTCCAGGAGCAGACGCCGCTGGAGCTGATCCGGGCCATCCGGCCGGATGTGCTGGTGAAGGGCGCCGACTACAGCAAGGACAAGGTGGTGGGGGCCGACCTGGTCGAGTCGTGGGGTGGGCGTGTCCACCTGGCCGACCTGAAACAGGGCTATTCCTCCACCCGGCTGATCAACCGCATGGAGGCAGCGTGAGCCTTACCAACCGGTCGAGAAGTCTCGCCGTGTTCATCCCCGGCTGGGTGGGGGACGCGGTCATGGCCACACCGGCCCTGCTGGCGCTGCGCGAGGCCCACCCGGGCTGGCGAATGGTGGGCGTGGGCAAGCCCGCCCCCATGGCGGTGCTGGAAGGGTTGGACCTGTTCGACGAGCAGGTGGTGTGCGCCGGGAAAGGCTGGCACAAGGGCACCCTGGAAATCGCCCGGCGGATCCGGCCGATGCGGATCAGCAAGGCCGTGCTGCTTTCCAACAGTTTTCGCACGGCGCTATCGGCCTGGCTGGGCGGGTGCGGCGAGCGAGTTGGGCTGGCCATGCACGGGCGCGGCCTGCTTCTGAGCCGGGCGCTTCAGCCAACCATGGACGATGCGGGCCGACGGGCGATCCATCCGGCCCTGCTGGAATACAACCGGATCGCGGAGGCGGCGGGCACCGCCGATCCGGGCAGGCGATTGCGCCTGGCGACCCGGCCGCAGGATGAGGCGGCGGCCGAGCAGGTATGGGGCCTGACGGGTCTGGGTGACCGTCCGGTGGTGGTGCTGAATCCGGGGGCGGCCTTCGGTCAGGCGAAATTTTGGCCAAGGCACTACTTCGCCGAGCTGGCGGGGCGGTTAGCCGGGCAGGGGTTCGGCGTGCTGGTGCTGTGTGGCCCGGCGGAGGCGCAATTGGCGCAGGCGATCGCCAGTGACGCGGACCACCCGCAGGTGCAAGCGTTGGCTCATCCGCGCGGGCCCGATCCCAGCCTTGGACTGAGCAAGGCCTGCGTGAGGCGGTCGGCCCTGCTGGTCACCACCGACAGCGGACCGCGCCATTTCGCCCAGGCCTTTGATGTGCCCGTGGTGACGCTGTTCGGGCCGACCCATATCGGCTGGACAGAGACTTGGCACCCACGCTCCACCCACCTGCAAAAGCAACTGGATTGCGGCCCGTGCCAGCAGCGTGTTTGCCCGCAAGGCCATCACCGCTGCATGACCGAACTGACCGTGGATGAGGTCCACCTGGCCTGCATGGATTTGCTGGGCCTGCATGGTGGGCACAGCTTGCCCATGGCCAGGAGCGCCGGATGACCATTCCCCTTCTGGCGCTGTTGATCGTTTTGGCGGGCGGCTGCCTGGCCGTCCGTTTGGCGGTCCGCCGTCCTGTTCCGGTCGCCCGGATGATTGTGCACCCGGGCTGGAGGCACCGCCTCAGCGGTTGGAACCTGACCGACCCGGACCGCCTGACGGCGCTGGCGGGTGTGCGTGTCACGGGTCACCGGGACCGTCATGTGCGCCGGACACATCTCGGGCCGGCCAACGCGGTGAGCGGGGTGTGCGCCTTTTTGAAGGTGGAGACCCGGGTGCGGTGGGGGCAGAAATGGAAGGCCTGGCGAGACGGGCTGGGTTTTGTTTCCCTGTCCCAGCGCGAGGCCAGGCTACTGAACAGCCTGGAGCGGGAGCGGTTGCCCGGGCCGGGGTGGATCGCATTCGGGCGCGACAGCAGGGGGCGAGATTTCCTGCTGGTGGCCGAGAAGCAGGGGACCGCCGATCTGGGCGTTTTCCTGTCTGAAGAGGCGAACGGATGGCGGCGGCGGCGTGCGGCGATCAAGCTGGGCCGGGCCATGGCGCGCCTGCATGCGGCCGGCTTCAGTCACCAGGACTTGTACGCCAAGCATATTTTGGTGGATGTGGAAACGGGCGAGCCCACGCTGCTGGACTGGCAGCGGTCACGCCGGGTGGTGGAGCTGCCCCGCGACGCGCGCCTGCGCGACCTGGCCGCACTGCACGCCACCGTGGGTGAGGCCCTGGCCGGCCGGCGGGAGCGGCACCTGCTGTTGAGGGCCTACCTGCGCGAGGCGAGGCGGCGGGCCGGGTGCCTGTGGGGCGGCTTCGCGATGCGGCGGGAAGAATCGTATGATCCCGGTGAATTCACCCGGGAGGAGCGCAAATGGCTGTTGCGGCCCGACCTGGAATCCAACGCGGCGGAACTGGTTTTCGCCGAGGCGAACCGGCTGCTGAGGCGGCGCCATGTGCGTGAAAAACGACTGGGATCGGGCCGCGCCGACGGGCTGAACTGGATCCCGCTCGCCGGCGAGGAAATCATGGTCACCTCGTCGTGGCCGCCCGAACAGAGCCGCGCCGGCAAGCCGCAGCGCGACCGGGTGGAAGCGGCGATCCGCGAGGCGATGGAGGCGGCGGAGGAATGCGGATCCTTCACGGGCAAACTGTGGCTGGACGGCGACCGGGAGGCATTCATCCGGGGCAGGATGGAGCGCGCCACGGAAGGTGACGCCCCCCTGTGGCATTCGGAAGAGTGCCGCGAGGCGGGCCTGTACCACCAGTTGGAAAAGCACGCGGTGCCCGGGCCCAAGGTTTTGGCGGTGGGACGGAGCACGGCCGGACCTGGAAAAAGCGCCACCTTTGTGATGGTGGAGGGGGCCGCCAACTCGGTGCCGCTGCCCGCCTGGTTCCGGGTGGGAGCGGGCGGAACCCCCGCGACCGAGGCGGTGCTGGCGGGGACGGGCCGGGTGCTGGCCAGGGTGCACGGCGCCCGCTGCCTGTTGACCCGCGGCGCGGATTCATTTTCAACCCGGTCAGGTGACCATATTGGCCTGGATGGCTGCCTGGACCGGGTTTCCCTGGCCCCGGGCGGCGCTTCCCGCTCTTTTTGGAGCTGGCTTGGGCGCGGGCGAGACCTGGAACGGCTTTGCCGACAACTGGCGCTTGCCGGAGCCCCGGCAAACGGGCTGACGCTGCTGCGCGCGGCCTACGCGTCCGAACTGGCGCAAGCCCGCCAGACGGGTGACGGGTTTGCCGGAACCGACCAAACGGGAGGTGGATGGATGGAAAATGACGACACAGCCGGGACCACGGCGCGGTACCGCAGCCTGCCCCGGCCGCGGCTGGGCTGGTGGAAGGCGTGGACCAG
Organism: Gemmataceae bacterium; assembly: GCA_017853285.1. Classification (GTDB taxonomy): domain Bacteria; phylum Planctomycetota; class Planctomycetia; order Gemmatales; family Gemmataceae; genus UBA6894. The sequence goes on along the minus strand of JAFMJU010000066.1, from coordinate 6,351 downwards.
CGGCACGCTGCGCGGTGTGGAGCGGGCCGACTGGCCACGGTTGGCGGGCGCGGATTGGGCCTCCACCATCATGAATGCCAACCTGACGGACCGCTTCCATTCCAAACAGGGCCGGAGCGTCGCCCGCTGGACGCTGGCCGACCCGCGGGGCGAACGGGACCTGGCGGTTTTCGTCAAGCGTCACCACAAGCTGCCCTGGTTGCACGGGCTGTTCGCCTGGCTGGCCCCGGGCGGCAAATGGTCGCCGGCTTTGCAGGAATGGCAGCACCTGGAATGGGCGCAGCGGCAGGGTGTGCCGGTGCCCGAGGTGGTCGCCGCCGCGGAATACCTTGGGCCGGGGACCAAACTCTCGAGCGTGCTGGTCACCGAGGAACTGACCGGCATGCTGCCGCTGCATGAGGCCATTCCCCTGGCTTCGCGCGGGTTGCCACCCGACATCTTCCGGAAGCTGAAGCGCGGCCTGGCCTGGGAGATGGCCAGGCTGTCGCGGCTGCTGCACGACCGCCGCTGTTTCCACAAGGATCTGTACCTGTGCCACTTTTATGTGCGGGAGGAGGACCTGCGCCATCCGCCCGCCGACTGGCATGGCCGGGTGGTGATGATCGACCTGCACCGGCTGGGGCGGCACCGGTTCACGCACTGGTGGTGGCAGGTGAAGGATCTGGCGCAGTTGCTGTACTCCTCGGAGGTGGAGGGGGTGACCGTGCGCGACCGGCTGGAATTGTGGCGCGCCTACCGCCGGCTGGGTGAGGACACCCGGACGCTGCGCCTGATCGGCGCGCTGGTGCGGGCGAAATACCGCCGGTATGCCGAGCACAATCGCAAGCTGAAGCTGAGGAGGGGCCAGACGGCCCATCCGGCGCCCCGGCAGAGGCCGGTGGACAAGGCGGCCTAGGGCCTGACTGAAGAAAAACCGGCCGGGACGCCGATAAGACACGGATACAAGGGACCACCGCCCGGGAGCGGAACGGATGCAAGGATGGGGAACAGGGGCATGGACATAGCCTTCTGCTACGAGAGCGTCCTTCCCGAGCGGGGGGGATGCGAGATGTATATCGCGTCCCTGGCCCGCCGCCTGGCGCAGGACGGGCACACCCTGCACCTGTACGCTTCCCGCTGGGATGAATCGAAACTGCCCAAGGGCATGCGTTTCCACCGCGTGGCGGTCTCGAACTGGCCCCGGTCCCTGCGGCCCTGGCGATTCGGCTCGGCCGTTTTGCGGGCGCTGGAGGGGAAGGACCACGACGCCACGATCGGCTTCGACAAGACCTGGGGGCTGGATATCTTGTACCCCCAGGGTGGCCTTTATGCCGCCAGCGCCGAGCAGAACATTCTGAAGGAACCGACCGAGCGGCGGCGGGACCTCATGCGGCTGGTCAAGAAGTTCGACCTCGCGCACCAGAGTTTCCTGGCCATCGAGCGGAAACAGTATCTGGGGAAACGGGGTTCGCTGGTGATCGCGATCAGCGAGATGGTGCGGGGGCACTTCCAGAAATACTACGGCATACCGGGCGAGGACCTGCGGGTGGTGCGCATCGCCACCAATCCCGACCGCTTCAGCGAGCAGGACCGGCCGTTGCGGCGGCACCAGGTGCGCGAGAAACATGGCATTCGGCCCGAGGAGGTGGTGGCGCTGTTCTGCGGCATGAACTACCGCCTGAAGGGGTTGATCCCGCTGTTGCACGCGGTGGCTCTGCTGCCCAGGGAGCAACCGTTCCGTCTGCTGGCGGTGGGAAGCGCGGACACCCGGGAGGTGCGGGGCGTTGCCCGCAAGCTGGGCGTGGAAGACCGGGTGGTCTTCGCCGGGTATTGCCCGGACATGCGGGACGGTTATTTCGCCGCCGACCTCTTCGTGCATCCGACCTTCTACGACCCCTGCTCGCATGTGGTGCCCGAGGCGATGAGCTGCGGGTTGCCGGTCATCACCACGCGCTACAACGGCGCCAGCGAGCTGATGAGCCCGCCCCGCGAGGGGTTCCTGGTCGATGACCCGCACCGGCACCATGAATTGGCCGCAGCCATCAGCTACTTTTTCGACCCGGCAAAGCGCCAGGCGTGCGGCCAGGCGGGGCGAAAAACGGCGGGACAGTGGACTTTCGAGCACCATTACCGGCAGATGCTGGATGTGTTCCAGGAGGCCCGGGAGCGGCGGCAGGCCGCCTGAGGAAGGCGGACCGCGCGAAAAAATGCGCAAGGCCCCGTCCGATGGACGGGGCCTTGCTGTTGGCTGGGCCTGATTTCAACGGGCCGGTTTCAGGTCCAATTCAGCCACGATCTCGGTGAAACGGACGCCGGGAATGAACTCCTTCGGCGTGGCTCCGATCCGCACCCTGGTCGCCCTTTCGGGGATGTCCGTCACCTCGACCGAGGCGACATAGGGGCTGGCGGCATCGCTTCAACAACCGTCCTCGAACTGGATGGTTCTCTTGTCGCCCAGTGGATTGCCGGCGGGGTCGAGGAACACGGCAAGGCCTTCGGGCCAGGCTTTTCCCATGGCGCAGCCGAAGGGGATCGGCTTGCGGGATTCTGCCCGGAGGCGGTCGAGGGTGAGACTGACAAACAGCGAACCGTTTTCAGCCTGCTCGCCCGTCAATTCGCCCCGCACCTCATCCCCCGGTTGGAGAAAGGGTGCGGTACCGCAACCGGCGAGGACCAACGTGGCCAGGCAACTGAGGAATCGTCGCATGAACCGTTCCATGAGACTTTGCTCCCTTCGGGTCAGTTGGTGTCGGGGTTGATGTCCCCCTCGTCGGGGCTGGCGTAGTAGTACCAGATCTCGTCGGTGATGCCGCTGGAAAGCGAGCGGACGCTGCCGTCACCCATGGCGATGTTGATGGAGTTGCCGTAACCCTGCTCCTTGAAGGGGTGGGCATTGTCCAACGGGGGCCCAAACTCCGGTTTGCGATGGCAGCGGCAGCGCCAGGGCTTGTTGGATGGCGGATAAGGGTATGCGGCGCTGGCGGCGACCGGGTTGGGGTTGTTCACCCAGATGGCGCGGGCCCAGTAGGGGGCGTTGATGAGGTGGGACTGGAGGGTGGTCCAGGGCACGCCGGAATCGAGGGCGCCCCAGATCCACTGCTTGCCCTTCAGGGGCACCGGGTCGGTGGGCAGACCGGGTTGGACACCGTAACCCCAGAGCATGGCGCCGGAGCGGGGCAGGCCGGAGGGACGCTTGCAGAAGGCGTAGTGCTCGGCCACGATCAGCGTGTTGGAGGTGCCGTCGGTCATGGTGGTGTTGAGCGCGGTGGCCTGATCGCCGAAGACCATCCAGTTGGCGGCGTAGCTGCTCAGGCCCCAGGTGGTGCTGCCGGTGGCCCAGGAGGGAATGGGGTTGGCGGTTGGCAGCGTGGCCGAGTTGCTGCCGTACCACATCTCCATGGCGGGCAGCAGTTCGAAGGTGCCGTTGCCGTAGGTGGGATCGTTGGGCGCCTGGAGGATCTTGATCTTGGCGGAGCGGGAGGCGTTCACACCCTGCTTGAACAGCGTGTCCTGTTCGATGTAGGGCAGCAGGTTGTACCAGAAGGAACCCGCCTCGGAGGAGCCGTACTGGCCGAACATCACGGGCATTTTCCCCATGGTGGTATCGGCGTTGGCGACCGCCAGACCGATCTGTTTGAGGTTGTTCTTGGACTGGGCCGAGTTGGCGGCGGTGCGGACCTTCTGGACGGCGGGGACCAGCAGGCCCACCAGCACGGCGATGATGGCGATAACCACCAGCAACTCGATGAGCGTGAAACCGCGACGCTGCGGCGAGGGAATGGAACGGATCATGTTAAAACCTCGTGGGATGGTCTGTTGGAAGGTGGCGAGCAGCGGCCCGTGAGGGGCGGCTGTCGGGGAGATCGGGCGGTTGGATCGCGTGGGGAGGAAGACCTTGCGGGAGGGCCCTGAAGTGGGCAGGTCAAAGGTCTGTTTTCACGCGGGCAACGAATCGGACACGCCGTTCAGTGGGCGCGCACTCAGGTGAACCCGGGTCGGTCGACCCGTGGTTCCATGGTCCAGGCTGGCAGTGGTGAGGCCACGAGAATCAGTTCCTGGAGCGGGAAAATCAGTTGCCGCGGATCTTTCTGGCGATTTTCGCCAGAAGGGCCAACTTGGCTTGGGCCATCTTCTGGCTGGCCAAGGGGCTAGAGGAAAATGTAGCAAATCCGCAGTCGGGTGTCAGCAACAGCCGCTCGGGGCCGAACCAGGCCATGGCCTGTTCCACCCGCTTGGTGACCAGATCCTCGCGCTCGAGCTTGTCCAGTTTGGGGTTCACCAGGCCAAGGCCAAGACGGAGGTTGGGGGGAAGGTCGCGCAGGACCTCCATCTCGCCGGCCCGAGGGGTGGCCAATTCCAGAAACAGTGTGCCGACAGGGGCTTGCGACAAGGTAGGCAACAGGGGGCGATAGTCGCCGGCCAGGGCCACGGTCTCGTCCTTGCTCCAATTGCCACGGCACACATGCAGCCCCAGCCGGGCTCGGGGCAGCCCTTCGGTGGTTTTCTTCCACAGGTGCAGGGCCAGGGCCAATTCGGATTCGGGATCCTTGCGTTCCGCCAGGGCGCCGCACATGAAACTGCGGCCCCCCCTCGCCTGGCCAAAGACCACCTCGGTGAGCACCGGTTCGTCCAACTGGACCAGCGCGGCCCCCTCGGCCAGGAGGTGCGAAATCTCATCCCGCAGGACCTGCACCACCTCCTCGGCCAACGCCTCGCGACTGGGGTGATGCTTTTCGGCCAAACAATCGAGGAAAAGCGTGCGGCTGAGCAGGTAGGGGCCGGGCAGGGCCACCTTGACCGGCAGCTTGCTGCAGGCCTTGGCCCGCCGGAGTTCCTCCACCGCCAGGACCCGGTCCCGCACCAGGGGCGCCAACGCGACCGGATGGCGGGTGCCGGGAGGCACATCCAGCGCATCGAGTTCACGCTTGAACTTGGCGGGGTCTTCCACCAGTGGCACCAGGTCCGTCACGGGGACCAGGCGACAGGAACCCAGCCGGGCACCGACGAAAGCCGCATAATTTTCGCGGGCCTGCTCGCCATCGGTGATGAGGTCGACGCCGGCGACTTCCTGGCATTGGACGGCCAGGCGGGTGGCATCGGTCACGGCCTCGTCGAAATGTTCGCCGCCCGGCCTGCCGTCCAGTTTGCAGGACTGGAGGTAGAGCAACCATCCGGGTCTGGGCCAGCTGCCGATGCCGGTCACGGCCAACGGGGGCAAGGGGGGGATGGGGGCGATGGGGCCGGGTACCCCAAGCCGTGGCCCGGGTTTGACCTCACCCAGGTTGACGGCGACGGTGGCGGTTGCGGGTCGGGTTGCCGCGGAGGAGTCGAACGGGCCCTTGCTGAGGAGATAGCTGACCCCCTGCTCCACACGGACGCAGGAAACCAGGGTGTTGCCGGTGAGCCTCGACCAACTGGGCAGGTCTTCCTCGACCGATTTCTCGCGGGAAACCAGCTCCAGGAGGGCGCCAGGGTCCAACGGGCCCAGGTGCTGGCGGATGAGCAGCAGCAGGCCGTTGCCGCAATCCAGATCACCGCCGTCGAAACGAACTTGGGCGGAATGGGAGTGGGTTGCTTGCCAGGGAAGATCCGACGCCATGGCGCCGACTCCTTAACAGGGACCTGAATTCCGGAAGGGGTTAGAAACTCACGCTGGAAACGCCACCGGCCATGAACTCTACCAGTTTGGCCCCGCCGGCGATCACTGCCCCGGGGATGAGCTGGGAGTCGTCCAGGGCCCGTTTCTTGAAGCAGGGCGAGCAGACGAGGATCTTGCCACCGTTGGAGGTGAATTGATGGATGAGCTCCGCCAGCGGGGCGAAGCCGGCCTCGTGGATTTTGCCCGCCTCACCCTGAACGGAGAGACGGACACCCTCCACGCTGAGGAAAACCAGTGTTTCGCGATCGCTGCCCAGCGCGGCGTTGGCCACCACAAAGGCGACGGTGGCCTTGTCGGGATTGTCGTGGCTGGAGGTCAGGGTGACCACGAAACGGTTGGCGGTGGCGGACATGGGGCTCTCCATGGGTTCGGGTGCCGGGAGGCAGGCGGGTCAATCGTCGCGGCGACAAATCCAGTATGTCGGATGGTTGGCGTGGAGCAAACGGTGACCGGTGACTCCGCACCAAGCGGGAAGATCTTCGGGGGCGCTGGGGTCCCGGGCAATCAGGCGCAACACCTGGCCGGGCGTGAGGGCCCTCATCCGGCCGCGCAGCGGAAGCAGAAGATCGCCGCAACCAAGATCCCCGGCATCCCATTCCGAATGGTGGGCGGGAGCACCGGTTGATTGGTGAGAATGGTCGCCGGGGGTGGGTTTAACAGGAAGGCCGAGGGGGCAATCCGGCTCTTGTTGTTGGATTTTTTCCCAGGCAAGG
>JAFMJU010000565.1 GCA_017853285.1 Gemmataceae bacterium | reverse complement strand
GGCAAGTTTTCAGGTTTTCGTGAAGTCTCCAAATCCAGGTACCGGCGGTACGCCTCGGCCGCCTGGGCCAGCGCCTTCGGCCCGTTAGGGTCGTTCCTGGGAGCCTTCATCCCTTGGAAAAACAGCACATTGCCCTGGGCCAAATGGGCCCCCGGGTTTTCCTGGTCCAGGGTGGAGGCCCTTTGGACTAAGGCACTTCCTTCCTGCACCTGCCCCACTTGCAGCAGGATGTTGCCGGCGTTCAACAGATACTCGGCCTGCTTCTTGTTGGATGGATCCCGGTCCGCAGCCTCCCGGAACGCTTGGGCAGCGGCAATGGCCAGATCCTTGGTCTGGCCGGCGTTTTTGGCCAAAAGCTTGGCCAAGGTGGCCCAGGTGCCCGCCGGGGCCTTGGGGTATTTCTCCACCGCCTGTTCCAGATTTTTTTGTGCTTCGGCAGTTTTTCCCAACAATTGCTGCACCGTACCGAGGTTGGTTAGCCCTTCCACCGAGGGGGCCAGCTCCACCGCCTTTTTTAGGTCAGCTTCCGCCTGGGCCAGCAGTGCCTTGGCCTCAGCCTCCCGTTTGGCCGCCAACAATTTTTGGGCCTGCTCGGCCCTGACCGTGGCCCGGTTCACCAGAAAGACATTGGTCTGGCCCACCTTGGGCTCGACCCGTTCAAAATGGCGGTACGCCTCGTCCATATCACCCAACTTGGCCTCGCACACCGCCAGCATCACATCGCAGTAGGGGAAATCCGGCTGGATGGAGCGGGCGACCATAAACCCTGAATGCGCGGCCTCAATTTGTTCCCGGTTGAGCGCGGTCACCGCCAGAAAGTATTGCGACCAGAAATGGCGGGGATCCAGGACCAACGCCTCCTGAAAAGCATCGGCCGCCTTGGAAAAATCCTTGGCCTTGAAATACTCGTCGCCGATCAGGAACCATTCGATAGCCGTGGTGGCTTTCCCGTCCCTTGCCAAACCAGCCTCACGCTTGCTGGTGTCCGCGTCCGTCTTTTGCAGGTAATAAGCCAGCTTCTGGTGGTACAAACGATCGATGGGCAACAGGTTCCTGCCCTTTTCGAGATGTTTTTTTGCGGCCTGCAGATCCCCCTCGTCGAAATCCGCGTCCGCCAATATCACCATCAGCTCACCGCAACGGGCCCGGATGCGGTCCTGCTCCTCCTTGCGGAAATACTGGTCGAAAACCGGTTGCGGCTTTTCAGCGGTCTGATCCAGCTTCACCAGGGAAAAAGCCTTGCCCACATTGGCGCGAATATTTGCGCGCAGCGCCTTGGGCTCTGCCCCCACTTGGTTCACATGGGCGAACAGGGCGCTGTCGTGCGCGCTGGCGAATTCAGCCACCAATTGATCGGTTGCCAGATGTTGCCTGGCCTCCACCAGCAGGGAGTCCAGTTCGTCCTTCAAGTCGCCCAAATCCCGGGCAGCTTCCTGGTTTCCGGAACTGGCGGCTGAAATGGCGGCTATGCCTGCCTCCAGACGGTCGCGGGCGTCGTCAAACTTGCGGTCGCCGATCGCCACCCGGGCAGCCTGCAGGGCGTTGTGCCCCTGGTCCCTGGCACCGTCCACCTGCCGCTGCACGGCCATTCGATTCCGCTCGGCCGCGCCGTACGCGGCATTGAGGGCGATGCTCCCCGACAGCAACACCAGCAGGAAGGCGGCGCCCAGACCTGCCAGCGAGGCCAGCGCCTTGTTGCGACGCGCCCATTTCACGGTCTTTTGCCAGCGGGTAATGGGCCTGGCCTTGATGGGGTCTCCCCGACCGAAAGCGGCCAGATCCTCCGCCATTTCCGTGGCGGTCTGATAGCGTTTTTCGGGATCCTTCTCCAGCGCCTTCAGCGCGATGGTCTGCAGGTCGATCGGCGTGGTGGGGTTCAGGTCCACCGGGGCCACAGGATCCTTCTTGCGGACATGCTCCAGGGTTTCCAGCAGAGTGCGCCCCTTGAAGGGAGGCCGGCCTGTCAAGAACTCATAGAGGATGGCGCCCAGCGAATAGATATCAGCAACCGCCGTCAATTCCTTGGCCTTCCCCTCGGCCTGTTCGGGAGGCATGTAGCTGGGGGTGCCCATGATCGAGCCGGTGCGGGTATGGCCGTCCTCGGCATCCAGTTCCTTGGCCAGGCCGAAGTCGGTCACCTTGGGCAGATCGTCCCTGGTCAATAGCACGTTCGCCGGCTTCAGGTCGCGGTGGATGATCTTCAGCGAATGGGCGTGCGCCATGGCCCGGCAGACCTGCTCCATCACCTTGGCGGTGAACAGCGGGTCCTGGGGCTCGCCTTTCAGGCGGTTGTCCAGGGGCCCGCCCTCGACGAATTCCAGCGCCATGTAGGGAAGGCCGTTGAACTCCCCCACATCAAAGACGCCCACGATGTTCGGATGCTGGGCCGTGGCGACGGAACGCGCCTCGAGCCGGAAGCGTTCCAATTCCGATTCGCTGGCCTGGCTGTTGAGCACCATCTTCAGGGCCACCATGCGGTTCAGCCCCAACTGACGCGCCCGGTAGACCACGCCCATGCCGCCGCGCCCAAGTTCCCCGAGGATTTCATACCCGGGAACCTGGGGGAGTTTCCCCTTGGCCGAGTTGGGCGAGGTAGGGACGGTGGCGGCC
>JAFMJU010000564.1 GCA_017853285.1 Gemmataceae bacterium | reverse complement strand
CCCATGGCGCCCGGCTGGGCCGCGCTGCCCAGCGTCTTGTGGTCGATCTTGCCCAGCATCTCCTTGTGCACATGGGCGATGTTCTCGGGAATCTTCGCCGCTTCCTTGCCGGTCCATTCCCTGTACCAGGGCATCTCGCAAGATGCCGTGATCTCCTCCAGCGTTTTGTTGCTGTCGATGCCCTTTTTCACCAGGTCGCGCATCTCGGCGAAGTAGCGGCGCTGCAGGCCCACCAGAGGACGCGCCGCCATCGGCTTGCCGTGGCCGGGAAGCACCACCTCGGGGTCGAAGTCCAGCATCCGGTCGAGCACCCGGACCCAGGATGCCGAATTGCTGTGCCCCATGTAGTTGAATGCCCCGTTCACGCAGGCGTCGCCCGTGCACAGCAGGCGGTGTTTGGGCAGCCAGGCGACGGCGTCGCCCGGAGTGTGGGCATGGCCCAGGAAGTGGAATTCCAACCGCTGCGTGCCATCATCCAGCACATATTTCTCGTCAAAGGGGATGTCCACGGTCTTCAGCTTGTTCTCGGCGATGTCCTTCCGCCCCTTGGAGGCCTCCTCCCACTGCTTGGGACCGTTGGTTTCCAGCAGGCGCGAGCAGTTCACATGGCCCACCACCTTGGCCCCCTCGCGCGCCCAAACCGTGTTGCCATAGGCGTGGTCACCGTGGTGGTGGGTGTCCAGCACATAGCGGATCGGCTTGTCGGTGGTCTTGCGGATGGCCGCCACCACATCCGCCGCCTCCTTGGGGAAGTTGGCGTCGATCACCGCCACATAATCCTTGAACACCACCCAGATGTTGTTGCAGCCGCCGAAGGGCACCGACATGTCCGTCGCGCTGATCGACGAATAGCGGAAAAACACCCCGGGGGCCATTTCCACCACATCGTTGAACTGCATTGCCGGAATTTTCTTTTCCTGAACAGCCTGCGTCTCCCTGCTTACCCAAGCCGCCAAGAGGCACCCGGAAACGGCGACACAGCCTGCCAACCAACGGGAAAGGGCGCGCATGAGGATCTCCGCGATAAATCGGTGGCCCCTACGGTCAGGGGCTGGGGCGTCAAGCCCCCTAGCTTGACCGGGTTTTGGTGCGGAGGCAAAGGTTTTTTGGCCGATGGAGGGTTATTTGACGGTTGAAACGGTTGGTTTTTACCCCCGGGAAAGGCCCCAGGCCGGTCACAGTCACCTTGTTCCAAACGCCGTTTTTGGTAATGTGGGGGTTCGATTCGAGAGCGAGGAAGATCCGATGTCGAGGAAGTGTGATAACTGCGGCAAGGGCCCCATTGTCGGCAACCAGTACACCAAGCGCGGCAAGCCCAAGTACCTGGGCGGCAACGGCGTGAAGGTCACCGGCAAGCACCTGCGCCGGTTCTTGCCCAACCTGCAGCGCATGCAGGTCCAAGTGGGCGGATCGGTGGAAACCCTGCGGGTTTGCACCTCCTGCATCCGTTCCGGATTGGTGAAGCGCCCGGTCAAGCGCAAGCCCTTCCAACCCGCTTGATCCACCAGCCATGAGCTTGGAACTGGATCAGGTCCGCTGGGTGGCCCACTTGTCCCGCTTGGAGCTGTCCGAGCAGGAACTGACCAATTTGGGCGGCCAGCTGGCATCCATTGTCAAATATGTCGACCAGCTGCGCGCTGTGAACACCGAGGGTGTGGAGCCAATGGCCCATGCCCTCGATTTGGTCAATGTGCTGCGCGAGGATGCGCTCGTCCCTTCCCTGCCGGTCGCCGAAGCCTTGGCCAATGCCCCGGCCCGAGTGGGCGATCATTTCTCGGTTCCCGCCGTGCTGGACTGACACCCTCCGGATTTGCCCACCATGTCCTCCCCCGCCCATGCCTTGGTCCGTCTGTCTGCAAGCGAACTGGCGGGCAAGCTGCAACGGGGCGAGGTGAAATCGGCGGATTTGGCCCAAGCCTACCTGGCCGCGTGCGACAAACACGAGCCGTCCATACGTGCCTTCCTTCACCTCGACCGCCAAGCCATTCTCGATGCCGCCGAGCAGTCCGATGCCCGCCGCAAATCGGGTGAAAAACTGGGCCCCCTGGCTGGTGTGCCCATCGCCATCAAGGACAACATGTGCCAGAAGGGTGTGCCCACCACCTGCGCCAGCAAGATCCTGAAAGGCTTCAAGCCCCCCTACACCGCCACGGTGGTGGACCGGCTCCAGTCAGCCGGCGCGGTCTGCTTCGGCAAAACCAACCTCGACGAGTTCGCCATGGGCTCGTCCACCGAAAACAGCGCCTACCAGACCACCCGCAACCCGTGGGATGTCGAGCGCATCCCGGGCGGCAGCTCGGGTGGCAGCGCCGCAGCGGTTGCCGGTTGCCTGGCACCGTTGTCCCTGGGATCTGACACCGGCGGATCCATCCGCCAGCCCGCCAGTCTCTGTGGCATCGTCGGCCTGAAACCTACCTACGGTCTGGTCAGCCGCTATGGTCTGGTGGCATTCGCCAGCTCACTCGACCAGATCGGCCCCTTCTCACACGATGTGACCGGCAGCGCGATGCTGCTGCAGGCGATCGCCGGCCATGACAACCGCGACAGCACCTGCGTCAACCAGCCGGTACCCGATTACCTGGCCGACCTCGACAAGCCGCTGGCCGGCCTGCGTGTGGG
>JAFMJU010000563.1 GCA_017853285.1 Gemmataceae bacterium | reverse complement strand
TGGGGCCTGGCCCCCGCCCTGGGCCGCCTCGCCATGGCCGGTGAGATCGAGGCCTACAACCTGCCGCAGGGCGTCATTTGCCAACTTTACCGCGACATAGCCGCCGGCCGGCCCGGCTGCGTCACCCATGTGGGGCTCGACACCTTCATCGACCCCGCCCATGCAGGCGGCAAACTCAACGCCGCGGCCCGGGAGGAACTGGTGGAGCGTGTCACGCTGGGCGGTAAGACCTGGCTTTGGTACAAGGCCTTCCCGGTCCATGTGGGCCTGATCCGCGCCACCGCGGCCGATCCCCTGGGCAACCTGGTGATGGATGGCGAGGCGATCATCGGCGAGGTCCTGGCCATCGCACAGGCCGCGCGCAATTCGGGCGGCATCGTCATCGCCCAGGTATCCAGGTTGCTGGACTCCCCGGCCGATCCCAAGGCCGTGCGTGTGCCAGGCATCCTGGTGGACAGGATCGTGCTGGCTGGCCCTGGCGAGCACGACCAGACCTTCGGCACCCCGAACAACCCGGCGTTCTTAAACCCCGGGAACGGGACACTGCCGGCCCTTCCCCCGTTGCCCCCGGGCCCGAGGGCCATCATCGCCCGCAGGGCAGCCGATGAGATGCGACCGGGGGATGTGGTCAACCTGGGGATCGGCCTGCCCGAGGGGGTGGCCCTGGTGGCCGCCGAGCGCGGCATCCTCGACACGGTCACCCTGACGGTGGAATCGGGACCTGTGGGCGGCATCCCGGCGGGAGGCCTTTCCTTTGGCGCCTCGGTCCATCCCCACGCGGTGGTGGACCAGCCGGCGCAATTCGACTTTTACGATGGCGGCGGCCTTGATTTCGCGGCGCTGGGTGCCGCCCAGATCGATGCCGGGGGCCATGTGAATGTCTCCAGTTTTGCTGGCAGGGTGGCCGGGGTGGGAGGGTTCGTGAACATCAGCCAGAACGCCCGTCGCCTGGTCTTCTGCGGCACCTTCACCACCGGGGGCCTGGAGGTGGAAACCGGAAACGGGGCACTGGGGATCCTGCGCGAGGGGACGGTGCGCAAGTTCACGCGATCCATCGACCAGCGGTGCTTCAGCGCGACGCGGGCGGTGGCCAGGGGCCAGGAGGTTCTCTATGTCACGGAGCGCGCCGTCTTCCGCCTGACCCCCGAGGGACTGGAGCTGGTCGAAGTGGCCCCGGGTATCGACATCAGGACCCAGATCCTGGAGCGGATGGAATTCGCTCCCCGAATCGGCGCCGTCGCACCCATGGCCGCCGACCTTTTCCGTTGAGATGGTCCCGGGGGTTCCAGCAACAGCCCTGCCGTGTATTTTCCCCCGCCGCCGTCCGCATGGTTTCCCTCAACGGCACGGACCCACCGCCAGCCAGGTTTCCCGGAATCGCTCCGGAGGGCTACCATGGACTCCTGGCCAACCCGCCCCGTTTTTCGCACCGAATTGGCTGCGCCCTGCCCCGCGCCCCAGGAGTCTTCGATGTTGCCGGCGTCAACGGTCCTTTTGGGGATCCTGCTCTGGATGGGCGTCGCCGGGCAAACCCCAATGGCCGGCACACCACCGGGTGCAAAGGCAGCCGCGGCTTTCTACAGCCCCGATCAAGTCCAGCAGGTCCACCTGACCATCGATCCGGGGGACCTGCGGCGGATGACCGCCGCCCTGCCGGAAAGGATCCAGGTTCCAGCGTCCTTCCGGTGGCGGGATATCTTGATCGACCGGGCCTCCGTCCAGTTCAAGGGCAACAGTTCCTCCAACCCCCGGCAGGCACACAAGCGCAGCTTTCTCGTCAAGTTCCCCGAAAACCGGCGGTTCCTCGGCCTGCGCCAGGTTTCGTTCGACAACGCCATCCAGTTCGGCAGCCTGTTCAGCGAGCCGATCATCACCTCCATTCTCCGCGACCACGGCATGCCAGCGCACCGGGCCAACCACGCCAGGCTGTACCTCAACGGCGAGTACCGGGGTGTCTATGTGAATGTGGAAAGGATCGACGAGGTCTTCCTCGCCAGCCACCTTCCCGATCCGCAGGGCTCGCTCTTCAAGGTGGACCTAGGGGGACCGGGGTCAAACCTGCAGTACCTCGTCGACCGACCCGACCTGTACAGCCAGGCCTTCGAGCCCAAGAACCGCGCGGCCAAAAATCGGCCAGACTCCCTGGTTGATTTCATCCGCAGGGTCAACCAGACCGGGCCGGGGGAATTCCCCAGGGTGCTGGAATCCGTTTTCGAATCGGACGATTTCCTGCGCACCACCGCGGTGATGCTTTTCGCGGGGGCCTTCGATCAACTGACCGGATGGAATCCGCACAACTATTTCCTGTACCACGATTCCACCCGGAACCGGTGGCGCTACCTCCCGTGGGACCTTGATGTCGGCTTCTGTGAGACGGCCTTCGGGAAAATCCGGGTTCTGGACGACTGGCACGCCGCCTGGCCGGCGCCACGAACCGCTCCACCCAACCCGCTTCTGGAGCGGATCATCGCCGACCCGGGGCTTCTCAAAAAGTACCGGGCGGAGGCACGCAAGATCCTGGACAGCTCATTCCAGCCCGAAAAACTGTGCAAGGTTTTCGACACGATGCACGCGCTGCTGCGTGGGGACCTGAAAACCGATCCGTTCCCCCCCAGGCGGG
>JAFMJU010000562.1 GCA_017853285.1 Gemmataceae bacterium | reverse complement strand
TGGCCACTCTCCGGTGCGCTTGGAGATTGGTCGAGGATCCGGCGGTGGTCTATCCAAACGCGGAGAATCTTTCTCAGGCGCTCCAAAGGCTTTCTCCTGTCTGGCGAAAACAAAACCAGCGAAGCGAGTGGCGTCCACCAATCCTTAGCGGTGAGGACCTGCCGCCAAAGCTGGTCATTCCGAATCAGCCTGAAATGGATTTTGAAGGTATTGAGGAGTGGATGGCCGGCGGATCTCGCCAGGCATTTTCATGGGTACAAGGGGGATAACCATGGCTCGATTTTGGCAGCATATGGCTTCCCCAATGAATGGGCCGGTGGGGGGATTTCAGGCTTCTGAAAGCGTGATCCAAACGGTGGCTAACACGGTGGGCGCTGTTTCCCAGGGACCGGGGGCGCCTGCTTTATCCTTGGAGGCATTTCAAACCAAGGAAAGCTGGCATTTTTTGGAGGTGGGCCCTGAAGGGCAGGAGGAAGGGTCGCCCGAAGTGCTCTTGGAGAGGCATACTAATCAAAGGATGAATGGTATCACACCTAAGCCTGGACAAGGCATCCCATGGGAAATGCCACCTGAAGTGGATAATTATCCTTCCCAGGTATTGCGGCCCATGGTTGATTCGGTCAAAGCCGCGGTGGATGGATTTGGTTCTGGTTTGATCATTGCCTCCCATTCAAACGGAATGGGTTCCAAAAGGGCTCTGCCTCTGGTGCTTGCAATGGCAGTGCGGGCAGTTCGCGAATCCTGGAGGATTGCAATTGTCGGTGGGCAAGGGATCACACCGGAATGTCGGCTGCCCACGGCCCCTGGGTGGATGGACTACCTTCAGGGAAAAAGCGATTTCCAGGAAATCCTTCATCCTTGGAAAAAAGGGGATGTTGCCTGGATTCCGCAGGGAAGTTCGGTGAATTGTGATGAGCCGGTTTTTTTCAGGCACTCCCCGGCCGATTGGTTGCGGGAGTTGAAAAAAATATATTCGGCGATTTTGCTGGTTTGTGGGTCGCCCGATGAGGAATCGCTTTTGTCCTCGGTTGCGCGAATGGGGGACGGAGTTATTGTTTTGGCCAATTTTCAGGAGGCCAATTCCCTGTGCCGGTTCCAGGAGGATTGGGTGCGGCGCGGGGTCCCCTTCCTGGGGCAGGTGGTTATACCCGATAGGTTTAGCGCTTCCGCCATACATGGTCAGGGTTGACGCCAGATCGTGCCATGGTTGATTGAATCTCCGCATAAAAACGCTTGCCATCTTCCGGATATCCGGCGGTCGGCTTTAGGTTGGGAACTCTCTCCATCCAATAGCGGTTCACCATTTCCATGGATATTTCACGAAGGTGTTTTGCCAACATGGAGGCCGCTGCGACAGGCAAATACTTTGAGTCAGCCTTGGGGCTTACGATCAGCATGATTTCCCGATCGGTTCCCAGACACCTGTAAGTGCACTGGTTGTCATCTTCCCGAATCACTTGAACCAAACCCTTCGCACCTAGCGCTTCCTGGAAAATCCCCGCGTAGCATTTTTTGCCCCCCAATCGGTCGGAGAGTATGACAATCGGTTCATCGCCCGGTAATTGATGAAGCCACCAACGGATATGGCTTTGCCATCCTTTTTCCAAAACTGCTGATTTGTTTTGGTGTTGGTCAATCATCTGGTTGAAAACGGCGGGGGAAACCATGGAAATGCGGGCCCGGCAATCTGTCAGGCCGTTTTTGTGTAAAGCAGATCGCGCATTTTCTAAAAGGCCATCTTCCAATACCCAACTGATTGGAAAGTTCTCCACGAGGGTAGGGTCATCCCTGAAAGTGGTGTGGTCTGGAAGGTGGGCCCAATCCAGAAGATCCTTCAAGGTGTTTTTTTGCTTGTATGGATAACCAAACAATACTGGCCAAAGGGCACCCAGGTGGTCCATTCCTGACGCGAGTTGGGTCATCACCTTGGAATCATCGACTACCAGGGGCAACACCCCCGGCCGAGCTCTGGCCGCACCCCTCCTTTTTCTGAATAATTCCGGATAAGCCGCCCAGGAATCTTCAATTGCCCCCGTTGATCCCGGAAGGAAAAGCGCCACTGAGCCTTGCGTGAAGGCGCCAAGTGGCGGGCCATATCCAGCCTCATCGCAGCCGATCACCCAAAGCATTTTTGCGGGCCCAAAACAGCCATAAGAATCTGGCAACCTGTTCCGAACTATTCAAATAAAGTAACCTTTGGGTCGGGGCTCAAAGGATTTTTTTATTGCGGATAGCGGGGTCAAAAATGTTCGCTGACAATGTGTTCCTGAAAATCATCGAAGGGGAAATTCCTGCCAAGCTCATCCATCAGGATGAATGGATTCTCGCTTTTCATGACATCCATCCACAGGCACCGGTTCATGTGTTGATCATTCCCAGGAAAGAAATTCGCACCCATGCACAGATAGACCAGGCGGACTTTCACATCCTGGCAAAGATGCACGCTTTGGCTCAGAAACTCGCGGTTGAGTTGGGACTTCAGGACGGGTACCGATTGGTGATTAATTGTGATGACGCGGGCGGCCAAACGGTCCCCCATCTCCATCTGCATCTTCTCGGGGGCCGTCAACTGGGTTGGCCTCCAGGTTGATCGCGTAGAAAACCGCAAATGGCGGAGTTTGT
>JAFMJU010000561.1 GCA_017853285.1 Gemmataceae bacterium | reverse complement strand
ACCCTTCCGACGATGTGCATGCGCTGGGCGTGATCGGGTTTCAGTTGCTGGTGTGCGACCTGCGCCGCGGACCCTCCGGGGACTGGGATGAGGAATTGCGGGAAAGGGCTGTGCCGGAAGCGGCCATTGCCGTTCTGCGGCGTTGCCTTGCCCGTCAAACCCGGCGCTTTCAGAGTGCCGGGGAGTTGCAGGCCGGGCTAGACATGGTTTTGCAGGGTGGGGCCATCGCCACCGAGACCGGATCTGGTTACCTTCTCCCGCTTCCCATGGAGACAGTCCGGGCGCCCTTGCCGGTGGACCCGGCGGGCGGCGATCGCCCCGGGACCGTCGACGGATGGAGCACCCGCATGCCAGGACGCAAGGCGGCCCGGGTGGAAAAATTGGAAACGGTGGTTCACCCTGAACTGATTTCCTCACCATTGTCCGTACCTCCACTCCCGGATGATGGCAAAAAGAGTTCACTAAACATAAGGAAACCAGAAACGCAAGTAACCAGCCCCTTTTTGGGCCTTCCTGAAAAAGCAAAAAACAATCACAAAGGCTTGACCCCAGCCACCCTGATCGGCGCTGTGTCGATTTTGGCAGCCGGGTTGGTTTTGGCTGCTTGGATACTCAGCCGGGTTTTCCAAACGGCTCCAAATATGGATCAATTAGCCATTAACCCGGAAGCTATTCCTCCAGCCCAAGGAATCGATGCGAATGACAAAAAACCCGCTGTGGAATTTGAAATGGAACCTGTCAATGAGGTTCCGTCACCTGATGGGGTTCTTTTCCCCCTGACAAATAGCCAGGCGAAGGCCTTGCAAGCGGACTGGAGTGGAAAAACCGGTTTGCCGGTTGAAAGTTCGGTGCCTTTGGGAATCGCCAGGCCAACCTAGTTGGTGTTGGTTCCTCCGGGAAAATTCCTGATGGGTTCTCCTGAAAATGAGACCGAAAGGCGAGATGCGGAGCGTCAGCATTGGGTCACCATCAGCCAGCCGTTCTACATCTCCAAATTCGAGATTAGCCAAGACGAGTGGAAGGCGGTGATGGGCAGAAACCCTAGCCGGCATGCGGCGACAGGGGCCCCCAGTGACAAGGTGCCCCTGAATACAGGCACCTACCCTGTCGAGGAGGTTTCCTTCAACGATGCCCTGGATTTTTGCCAAAAACTCCCGGAGCTCAACGGTTGGAAAGCCCTTCTTCCCACAGAGGCCGAATGGGAGTACGCCTGTCGGGCGGGTTCGAACACGGTTTTTCCGTGGGGGAACAGCCTCAATGGGGACCGGGCCAACTGCGATGGCAGATATCCCTACGGGGTGAACGAGCAGGGGCCGAACATCGGCCGGCCGGTGGAGGTGGGTTGTTACGCCCCGAACGCCTGGGGGATCCATGACATGATCGGCAACGTGCGCGAATGGTGCCTGGATTCCTTTCATGAGTTTGACAGCATCGCCGTGACAGATCCGGTTTACATCAACCACAATGGCAAACGCGTTTCGCGGGGAGGGGCATGGGGCAGTCTTGCTTGGGGTTGCCGTACAAGTCACCGGGTTGATTTCGACGCTTTTTCCGGTAACCCGGGTGTAGGTGTTCGAATCATTTACAAAAAGCATAATCCGTCTGTAAATTATCGGGAACCGGTGGAGCAGGCGCCACAGTTTCCATCGGCCAAAGAAAACGCTTCTTCTTCGGTAACATCCGTCAGTAGCTTTCCCTCGCCTCAACCTGTGCGTCCCATAATCGTTGATAATTCAACACCATCGCAGAATATTCCCCGCCAGGGGCCTGCGAAGGGAAGCTTAACATTTGTTGTTCCTGTTGGTGCCGCCCAAAGAATCCGACAGGAAGGATTGCCAAAAGTAAAAATTGGGAAGCTGGTCAATGGCAAATTCCCAATGGTTGTTGGTAAATCAATACCCGCATCACCTATTTCAAAGAGTGGAAACCATAATCAATATGAGCTTCTTTATCCGGATGGAAGGAAGTTGGGATTGGTATACAGCCAGGTGAATCTTGTGCCTGGTTCGGTTTACTCAGATATTTACGTCTATCCGGATCCGATCAAGATAGCTGGCCCAAAAACACCGCGACAATTTTCTGACTATTTTGTGATTGCCGGCGTCAGGTGATAAAAACCCCACGATTTTGCCAAGAATGGATGAGCTAATGACTGCGGAAATCATCCTGCGCTGTGCCGGCAAAGCCATCCTCCAGGGGGCGGTGGAGGAGTTGGTCATGGGCGTTGGCTTGGGCACACGCATCCGCGAAACCGCACTCAGGATTTATGAAATATTTAGAGTATATTTTCTAATTATGTATTCAAATATCCGCAGCTCTTGAAGTAGTTTCCGGCCTCGGTTTTGGAAACGGATTTCAGGACCCATCCCAATCCCCTCCACAAGGTGGAATAGGTTCGCCTGGCCAGCTTCCTCATCATCGATTTCACCTTTGAAAAGGCGTTCTCGATCGGGCTAAAATCGGGGCTATATGGAGGCAGATAGGCGTAGTTGATCCCCAATCGCTCCATGGTGGCTTGGACCGCCTTTGTCTTGTGAGCCGAAAGGTTATCCATGATCAGGAGATCCCCCTGCTTTATTTCTTTGGCTAGGATGTTGCTGATGTAGCTTTCAAATATCAACGAATTC
>JAFMJU010000560.1 GCA_017853285.1 Gemmataceae bacterium | reverse complement strand
CCCGGCATCGCTCCCCGCTCCTGTTCGAGGACGGCACCCCGGTGCGCACCCCGGAGGATTGGACCCGGAGGAAGGCGGAGATTCGTGCCTACTGGCATGGCCTGATGGGACAGTGGCCCCCTGTTATCGAGCGCCCGAAATCCGAAAGCCTCGGCACCCTGAGCATCGACGGGATTCCCGTCACGCGCCTTCGTCTCGAGACGGCCCCGGGCCGCTTGGTGGAGGATGCCTACCTGCTCAAGCCGGCTTCGGGCCAGGGGCCTTTCCCGGCGGTGGTGGTGGTTTATTACGAGGCCGGCACCGGCATCGGCAAACCGCCGGGAGGGGCCGACAAGGGCGCGTTCCGCGATTACGCCATCCAGTTGGCCAAGCGCGGTTTCGTGACACTGTCGCTGGGCGGCGACCCGAACACCTACTATCCGGACAAGGACCTGTGCCGGATCCAGCCGCTGTCGTTCCACGCCTACGAGGCGGCGAACTGCCATTCCTTCCTGGGCGGGCTTCCCGAGGTGGACAAGAAGCGGATCGGCGTGGTCGGGCATTCCTATGGCGGCAAGTGGGCGATGTTCGCCGCCTGCCTGCACGAGCCGTTCGCCTGCGGCGCCTGGTCGGATCCGGGCATCGTCTTCGATGAGGCGCGTCCCAGCGTCAACTACTGGGAGCCGTGGTACCTGGGTTTCGACCCGGCACTCAAGGAACAGCGCAAGCGCGGCGTGCCGGACAGCGCCAACCCCCGCACCGGGCCCTATCGCCGTCTGATGGCCGAGGGGCGCGACCTGACCGACCTGCACGCGCTGATGGCGCCGCGGCCGTTTTTTGTCTCGGGCGGGTCGGAGGATCCACCGTCCCGCTGGGAATCGCTCGGCCACGCCGTGGCGGTGAACCGGCTTCTGGGCATGACCCACCGTGTGGGCATGACCAACCGGCCTGAACACACGCCAAACGCCCGCGATAACGAACTGCTATACCGGTTTTTCGAGCACGCGTTGAAGAAGGGGCCCTGAGGCTGGGACGGGTGGTAGCTCCCTGGCATGGCACTGGATAATGGTGTCGTTTTCCAAGGGATTAGCCGTTAGCCTTGCAGATCGGTATGATCCCACGGGGCTTCCTGGAAAAGGGAAAAATCAGCCATGTTTTTTGTTGGGTATTTCCGCTTGGCCGCGCTGGTCCTTGTATCCGGCGCCCTTGTGCTGGCAGATGGGGCCACACCGGGCTGCTGGGAGGTGTTGAAGGCAGCGTTTCCCCGGATCGATCGGGACAAGGACGGATCATTGAGCCTGGCGGAGATCGACCAGTCGGTGGCGGACCCTGGGTTCCGCGGGGCGGAAGCCGCGGGGTTGGTCGCCCTGCGACGGGGTATTCGCGCCCACAAGGCCGAAAAGGGGCCCTGGCGGTGGGACGACCTGGAGCGACTGGCCAAAAACGCGCCTGTCGGCAAGTCGAAGCCACCTGATCTGGAGTCCTACCATCGCGCCGCCCTTCGGCGGATCGCAGCGGCTGACTCGGGCCTGTTCGGTCCGTCCGGCCCGAGGCTGGAATCGATCCACCAGGGCCGGCTGGGTGACTGCTTCTGCCTCGCCCCGCTGGGCGCCATGACCCACCGGGATCCCTGGCGGGTACGCTGGCTCTTCACAGAAGCCAGAGATGGTGTCGTTTCAGTGCGGATTGGCGGCGAGACAGTCGAAGTGCCACCGCTCACCGATGGGGAAAAGGCGTTGGTGGCGAGCACCTCGGGCGAGGGTCGCTGGGTGCCTCTGTACGAGAAGGCCATGGGGATCCTGATCGCCAGAAAAAAGGGGAAGGGGACGCCGCTCGGCTCGGTGGGATCGGGCGGGTCGACGGGCACGGCGCTGTCGCTCCTCACCGGCAAGCCGATCGAGAGGTTCTCGCTGAAGGACTGGAAACAGCCAGGCGCCGACCGGAAATCTCTCGAGCCGAAACTGGCGAAGCTGCGCGAGGGATTGGGCCGGGCCATGGCAGACGGTCGCCTGGTCTGCGGAGGCACCGGCGCCAATGTGAAGGTGCCCGGGGTGAATGGGAACCATGCCTACGCGGTGCTGGCCTATGACCCAATGTCTGACAAGGTGACCTTCTGGAACCCGCACGGCCAAACTTTCAGCCCCAAGGGGCCGGAGGGGACCGCCAACGGCTACCGGACCCGCAAGGGAGTATTCGAGGCGCCGCTGAATGAGGTGGCCGAATGGTTCGGCGGTTTCTCCTGGGAAAAGCCAGGGGCGTGAAAAAATCCTCTGAGTATTTTTTCAAAATATCCGCATTTGATTATTTGCAAGGCCTGAGAAGACTGCACTTGTTGATGGAAATGCTTGCTCGCTGGTAGTGATTTATCGGTGGCCGCAAAGTTCCAATGGTCCATGCTTGACCAAAACCTTGATCCGCTGATTCAGCGGCAGACGCCGGGCATTCCATTTGCCTAAAAAACATTTCCCACAGTCCCTTTTGGCTGCCTGCTCCCAGATCGCCTGTCAATGTTTTTCCCAGCGCAGCAGTGGGCCATCCACAGGGTCTACGATCTCGCCAGCGGGCAAAAAACCCGCCTTTTGCAAGACCCGCATGGAGGCGGGGTTATCTGCCCGGGTGTGGGCGCGTACCAGACGCACCAGTCCGGTT
>JAFMJU010000559.1 GCA_017853285.1 Gemmataceae bacterium | reverse complement strand
CCGGCCTCGGAGCCCTCCTGCAGCAGCACGGTCTTGTCGAGCGTGCTGGCCAGGATCTTCATCCAGAACCGGCTCCGCGACCCGCCGCCATTGACGGCAATGCAGTCCGGAAGCGGCCCGGTCGCCGCGAGGCAGCCCTGCGCATCGGCCAGCGACAGGGCGACACCTTCCAGCACCGCCTGTGCCACCTGCTCGGGCGTGGTCGCCGGGGTGAGCCCGAACAGCACGCCCTTGGCTTGGGGCTTGTTGTGCGGCGTCCGCTCGCCCGAAAGATAGGGCAGGAACAGCAGGGCCGAGGGGCCGGTGAAGGCGCGCTCGGTGTCCTCCAGCAGCTTGCCGATGTCGGGACGCCCCATGAGGCCTGCCGCCCAGGCCAGCGCGCCCGCCCCGTTGAGCAGCGCCGCCATCTGGAACCAGCGGCCGGGGAGCGCATGGCAGAAGGTGTGGATCAGCTGTTCGGGTGCTGGCCGGTAGCTTTCGCGCGCCACGAAATACTGCGTGGCCGTGCCGAGCGAAATGAAGGCGTCGCCCTCGTTCACCGCACCGCTGGCCACCGCTCCCGCCGCCGCATCGCCTGCCCCCGCGGCCACGATGATGCCGGGCGGCAGTCCCCATTCCTTCGCCACCGCGCCTTGCAGGAGGCCGGAAACGGCGGAACCTTCCAGCGGCGTCGGCAGCATGGCGAGCGGAACGTCCACCGCCGCGGCGATCTTGGACGACCAGTCTCGTTGCGCGCCATCAAGCAGCAGCGCGCCGGATGCATCGCACATGTCGGTGGCAAAGCCGCCAGTCAGCTTGAAGCGCACATAGTCCTTGGGCAGCAGCAGGTGCCGGGCGCGGCCCAGCACGCCGGGCTCATGGCGGGCCAGCCACAGCAGCTTCGGCGCCGTAAAGCCCGGCATGGCGGGCACCCCCGCGATGCGGCCGATCTCGGGGAGCCGGGCGTTCAACGCGGCTGCCTCGGCATGCGAGCGCCCGTCATTGTGCAGGATGGCCGGGCGGATCGGCTCTCCCGCCGCGTCCAGCAGCACCGCGCCATGCATCTGGCCCGAAAGCCCGATGGCCCTGACCGCGCGCCACGCCGTTCCCGCCGTGTGGCGCAGCTCGCCCACCGCCTGCTCGACAGCGGCCCACCAGTCAGCCGGATTCTGCTCCGACCACAGTTCCTTCGGCCGCGAAACGGTGAGCGGCGCGGCGGCACTGGCGACGATGGTCTGGCCTTCATCCACCACCACCGCCTTGACCGAAGAGGTGCCGATGTCGATGCCGGCATACATGGGCCTCACCCCCTCTGGGCGACGAGCATGTAGTTCACGGCCATGTC
The DNA here is from genome assembly GCA_017853285.1 of Gemmataceae bacterium. Lineage (GTDB taxonomy): Bacteria > Planctomycetota > Planctomycetia > Gemmatales > Gemmataceae > UBA6894. The sequence goes on along the minus strand of JAFMJU010000559.1, from coordinate 1,315 downwards.
ACGGCTCACCTTCCACTGCCGGGTGAGCGGGCTGTAGGTCACGCCCAGCTCCTCCTTGGTGGCGAGGCCGTTGTCGGCCAGCCAGCCCTTCAGCTCGGCAGGGGTGATGAACTTCTCCCACTGGTGCGTGCCCTTGGGCAGCCAGCCCAGCACGTATTCGGCCCCCACGATGGCCAGCCCGAAGGATTTCAGCGTCCGGTTGAGGGTGGCGACGAACATCAATCCGCCCGGTTTCAGCATGGACGCACAGGTGCGGGTAAAGGCCACCGGGTCCGCCACGTGCTCGATCACCTCCATGTTGAGGATCACGTCGAACTGTTCGCCCGCCGCCGCCAGGTCCTCGGCCGTCCCCACCCGGTAGTCGATGTCGAGGCCCATCTCCTGCGCGTGGACGGTGGCCGTCTTGATGTTCTTTTCGGAGGGGTCGACGCCGGTGATCGAGGCCCCCAGCCGCGACATGGGCTCGGTCAGCAGGCCCCCGCCGCAGCCGATGTCGAGGAAGCGCAGGCCCCGGAACGGCTCCCGTTCCAGGGGGTCGCGCGCGAGCCGGGCCGTCACCTGCTCCTTGATGAACTGCAGTCGCACGGGGTTGAACACATGCAGCACCCCGAACTTGCCCTTGGGGTTCCACCATTCGGCCGCCATGGCGGAAAACTTGGCGACTTCGGAGGGGTCGAGGGAGGGCACTGCGGCGGTCATTATGAAATCCAATTTTATGCTTCGGTCATTATTGCATAAGCGAAGCCTGTCATCTATGAGTACGCCGCGCCGCACCCGGGGGTTCAAATTCCTTCAGAGTTGACCACCAGCCGGACCTCCCGACGAGGGGTTTCCGGGCGGCAGGGGACATGAAAGGTTAAGGGCCGATGGGCCGTCTGGTTATGAAGTTCGGGGGGACTTCGGTTGCGGATATCGCCCGCATCCGCAACGTTGCCCGCCATGTGGAACGCGAAGTGAAGGCCGGCCACCACGTGGCCGTGGTGGTGTCCGCCATGTCGGGCACGACCGATCGTCTCGTCGGCTGGTGCCGCGAGGCCGCTGCCGTTCATGACGCGCGCGAATATGACGCCGTGGTCGCTTCCGGAGAGCAGGTCACCGCCGGTCTCCTCGCCATCGTGCTGCAGGACTTGGGCATTCCCGCCCGCTCCTGGCAGGGCTGGCAGATCCCGCTCAAGACCGATGGCGTCCATGGCGCCGCCCGCATCGCCGGCATCGACGGCGACGAAATCCGCAAGCGCATGGACCAGGGCCAGGTGGCCGTGATCGCCGGTTTCCAGGGCATCGGGCCCGACCGCCGCATCACCACGCTGGGCCG
>JAFMJU010000558.1 GCA_017853285.1 Gemmataceae bacterium | reverse complement strand
CTCGGCCTATTGGAAAAGCAGGACACCTGCAGAACGCATGGAGGCGCTGGCAATCATCCGGCGGGTTCTTTATGGGGAAGCCGCAGTTACCGGAAGATTACAAAGAGTTCTTGAAATTGTTGAACGACAACCTGGTTAGATACCTTGTTGTCGGCGGATTTGCCGTGAATTACCACGGATATTCGCGCGCCACAATCGATATTGACATCTGGGTTTCCCGCGGCGAGAAAAACGCCAGGTGCATCACAAAAACCCTTCGCGAATTCGGCTTTGATGTAGAGGCGTTGAAAGAGGATTTATTCCTGAAGCCTGACACGGTTATTCGGATGGGACTGCCTCCACTACGGATCAAAGTCCTAACATCGATATCAGGGGTGGATTTTGACTCTTGTTTTGCCAGGCGAATAAGCTGCGAATGGGACGGGATTCCCACCCAAGTCCTTTCCCTGGGAGACTTGAAAGCCAACAAGAAGGCCGCAAACCGACTTAAGGATTTGCTGGACCTTGAGCACCTTGGAGGCCATGAAGCGTGATGTTCCCTGTATTGCTGGTTTCCGCTGTTGTTTTAACTTCTAATCAATCCTCCCCAAAAGAAACCCCCACCCAATGGAACGGTTTTGAAAAACGGGATTTCGTGGTGGCGGGGCGGAAGGCGTTCGTGGTGGCGCCGGAGCGAGCCGCGGTGGGCCGTCCCTGGATCTGGCGGACCGAGTTCTTCGGGCACGAACCGCAGGCGGACATCGCGCTGCTCAAGAAGGGCTTCCACGCCGCCTACATCGATCTGCAGGACCTGTACGGGGCCCCCAAGGCCCTCGACGCGATGGATGCCTTCTACGACCATGTCACCAACGAGCGTGGTCTGGCGAAAAAAGTGGTGCTCGAGGGTTTCAGCCGGGGCGGGCTGTTCACGCTGAATTGGGCCGCAAGGCATCCCGACCGCGTGGCATGCATCTACAACGATGCCCCGGTGTGCGATTTCAAGAGCTGGCCCCTGGGACAGGGCGCCGGCAAGGCCTCGCCGGGTGACTGGCAGAAATGCCTGAAGGCCTACGGCTTCACGCAGAAACAGGCGCTGGAATACGACAAGAACCCGGTGGACAACCTGAAGCCGCTGGCCGGGGCGAAAATCCCCATCCTGCATGTGTGCGGCGACGCCGACGAGGTGGTGCCATTCGGCGAGAACACCATGCTGATGTACCGCCGCTACCGGCAGATGGAAGGCCCGATGGAGGTCATCGCCAAACCCGGCGTGAAGCACCACCCGCACAGCCTGAAGGATCCGACGCCCATCGTGAATTTCATTCTGAAGCACGCGCCGGTGAACGGGTTGGAAGATCCGGCTCCAGCAAAACCGGCTGCCCAAGCCGATGACCGCAAGGCCATGCGGGCCAACGCCACGCTGAGGGGATCCCTGATCCCCAGCCGCCGCAAATTCGCCGAGGGCACCGGACATGTGGCGTTTCTGGGCGGATCCATCACCGAGATGGACGGCTACCGGCCCATCGTGATGGACCAGTTGAAAAAGCGGTACCCGAAGACGAAGTTCACCTTCACCAACGCGGGGATTTCAAGCACCTGTTCCACCACGGGGGCGTTTCGCCTGGCGGAGGATGTGCTGGCCAAGGGTCCGGTGGATCTGCTTATGGTGGAATTCGCCGTCAATGATGACCAGGACGCCCAACACGGCAAGCGGGAATGCATCCGCGGCATGGAGGGCATCATCCGCCACCTGCGCCGCCACAACCCCCAGGCTGACATCGTCATGGTGCATTTCGTCAACGAGGGCATGCTGCAAAAGCTGGCCAAGGGCGAGGAACCGCTGTCCAGCGGCGCCCACGAGGAGGTGGCGAAACATTACGGCATCTCCTCGGTGCATGTGGCCCGGGAACTCGACCGGCGCATCGCCGCCAAGACCATTGACTGGAAACAATATGGTGGCGTGCATCCGGCCAAACCCGGCAACCAGATGGCTGCCGACCTCGTGGCGATGGTGCTGGATCAGGCAGAAGCCACCCGTCTGGGAAAACAGTTAATTGCCCCCTACCCCATGCCCGCGCCGCTCGATTCGGGAAATTACGAACGGGGCAGATTCCTGGCCAATTCCGCCGCGACTCTGGGAGAGGGTTGGGAACTGTCCAAACCGGCCTGGCCTCAACTGAAGGGAGAATGCCGCCCCCGCTTCAGGAACCTGGACCTTCTGTGGACCGAGACACCCGGCGCGGTGATGACGGTGCCGTTCACTGGAAAAACCCTGGGGGCCTATGTTCTGGCCGGACCGGACGCCGGAACCATCGAGGTGTCCATCGACGGCGGCCCGTTCCAGCCGGTGGGCCTGAAGCACGCCTACAGCGGCGGGTTGCATTACCCCAGAACCGTGATCTTGTCGGGCGATTTGACGGATGGCAAACACACCGCCCGAATCCGCCTGTCCAAGTCTGACAAACCAACGGCTGCCCGCGTTGTTCGTCTGGCGGTGGATTGATGTTGCCCCTCCTTGGCCTGCTGGCCTTAGGCCAAAGCCTGATCCTGGACCCGCCCTGGCAATCCACCGAGAGGGCCCCCCATCGCAAAGGGAACCTGTACGCCCCGGAACTGGTGCGGGAGCAGGGCCGTTTTTTCCTGTACTACGGTGCCCAGGGTG
>JAFMJU010000557.1 GCA_017853285.1 Gemmataceae bacterium | reverse complement strand
ATTTTTGAATTCTTTCGCAGATAAGCCGAAACCAGCCTGCTATTTTTGAAAACCAAGTCGAATTAAATGATATCAATTACTTGTTTTATTTTCAATTTTGATTTTTTTAAAAATACCCAAGATTATCTGTATATATTATAAAGCATCTCGATACAGCAAAAGGGATTCGCAAACCGGACTTGTCTGTCAACCGGCAGATAATTACCTTGAAACATTCGCAGACCGTGTGCTGCTAGCGTAGCTCAACGGTAGAGCACTGGTTTTGTAAACCAGCGGTTGTGGGTTCGATTCCCACCGCTAGCTGTTTGCATGGCTTGGAGGCGATGTCGGGCAGGTGCCAGAGCGGCCAATTGGAGCAGACTGTAAATCTGCCGGCTTTTGCCTTCGGGGGTTCGAATCCCTCCCTGCCCAAATCGATTTTGTTTGGTATGTTTGGATTGGTACAGAAGAAAAGGAAAGCCGGGGTGTGATGGGTTCAAGGGTAAGCTAATCAACGCGGGTGTAGCTCAATGGCTAGAGCACCTGCCTTCCAAGCAGGATGTTGTGGGTTCGAGTCCCATCACCCGCTTTTATGCTTACCTTTAAAACCATCATCACCGGTTTTGTTTTATTTGCTGCTGTAGCTCAGTGGTAGAGCGCCGCCTTGGTAAGGCGGAGGTCGTGGGTTCAACCCCCACCAGCAGCTATCGCCGCGATGCCCGGGCCGCAAGGTTCCGCGAAATCACGGCGGCTGGAATGCGGTCGGCGTGCGTTACGTCTGGCCGGCGAGTGGCAGAATGACAGGTTCCGCTGCACGCTGCGTGCAGTGCCGGTTTCGCGCGAGAGTGAGAGGGTAAGAATGGCCAGGGAAGTATTCAACCGGACCAAGCCGCACGTGAACGTGGGCACCATCGGGCACATCGACCACGGCAAGACCACCACCACGGCTGCCATCGTCGCCCGTCAGGGTTACAAGAACAAGGTCGCGAACATCAAGTCTTACAAGGAAATCGCGAAGGGCGGAACCGAGCGCGACGATCTGAAGACCGTGACCATCGCCGCCGCCCACGTGGAATACGAGACACCCACCCGGCACTACGCCCACGTGGATTGCCCGGGCCACGCCGACTACATCAAGAACATGATCACAGGCGCCGCCCAGATGGACGGCGCGATCCTGGTTGTCGCGGCTGACTCAGGCGTCATGCCCCAAACCCGCGAGCATATCCTTCTGGCCCGCCAGGTGGGTGTGCCGAAGATCGTGGTGTATCTCAACAAGATCGACGTCGCCCTCGCTGACGATCCGAGTGGCGAGTTGCTCGAACTGGTCGAGATGGAAATCCGCGAGTTGCTCACCAAGTATGGTTTCCCTGGCGACGAGGTGCCAATCATCCGCGGCAACTCGCTGGCCGTGATGCAGTCCGAAGGCAAGGATGACGCCGCCGGCAAGTGCATTGACGACCTGATGGAAGCCCTCGACTCGTACATCCCACTGCCCCAACGCCAGGAAGACCTCGACTTCCTGATGAGCATCGAAGACGTGTTCTCCATCAAGGGACGCGGCACGGTGGGCACCGGTCGTATCGACCGTGGCATCGTGAAGGTGGGCGACGAAGTCGAGATCATCGGCCTCCGCAAGGACGCCAAGAAGGTGGTCGTGACCGGCGTTGAAATGTTCCAGAAGACGCTGGACAAGGGCATCGCCGGTGACAACGTGGGCATCCTGCTGCGCGGCATCGAGCGCAACGATCTCGAGCGTGGTCAGGTGCTGGCCAAGCCCGGCTCCATCAAGCCGCACACCAAGTTCGAGGGCCAGGTGTACATCCTGACCGCCGACGAAGGTGGCCGTAAGACCTCCTTCTTCTCCGGTTATCGCCCGCAGTTCTACTTCCGCACCACCGATGTCACCGGCACGATCAAGCTGCCTGACGGCGTTGAGATGTGCATGCCCGGTGACAACGTGAAGTTCACCGTGGAACTGCTTCCCGATGCCCCCATCGCCATGGACGAGGGCCTGCGCTTCGCCATCCGTGAAGGTGGCCGCACCGTCGGCTCGGGCGTTGTGACGAAGATCCTTGCCTGATCCGTCCTGAGTCACGCGGGCGCGGCCGCCGACAGGCCGCGCCCGTGACCTTTTCCATACTTGCAACGGATATTGATCCGCCCCAATTTGGAAAAGCCCTGTCGGGCGAGTCAGCGCAACCTGAGTTTGATACGGGCGTAGCTCAACTGGCAGAGCACCGGTCTCCAAAACCGGGGGTTGAAGGTTCGATTCCTTCCGCCCGTGCTTCTTATAGACAAAAGGGCCTGCGGGTGAGCCGTTATTCGGTCAGCCCTAACAGGCAGCCAGCGGGGTGGCGGTTGCCCCGCGATGTATTTTGGGGGATTCATGTCTGAGTCGGCAATAGCCCAAGCTGGCAAGCCGGATATTCGTGGCGGGAACCCCGTCATCGAATCGATCCTTGGCTTTGTCACATTGGCGCTTGCCTGCTTTGCGACAACATTGTGCCCCGAGGAAGGCCCGGGCAGGGATCTCGCCTGGTTTGTCTTCGCAGGTGCCTGGGTTGTTCTGGCGGCCTTCATCCCGAAAATGTTTCCCACGAAGGGTTCTCGCACAGCCTTTGTGCTGGGCGGCGTTTTCTTCATGGCGGTGTTTTGCATCGC
>JAFMJU010000556.1 GCA_017853285.1 Gemmataceae bacterium | reverse complement strand
CCGAACTGGCTATGACCGATCCGGAAAACCGGCTCCTGGCAAGTCAGTCCCGCTGGCGTCTCTCCGCCGAGGCGACCCGCGACCTTCTGCTCCAAACTTCGGGGCTGTTGAATCCGGCGGTCGGTGGCCCTCCCGCCCGTCCCTACCAGCCCGAGGGGTACTACCAATACCTGAATTTTCCCAAACGCGATTACAAGGCCGATGCAGACTCCAACCAGTTCCGCCGCGGTGTCTATGTCCATTGGCAGCGTCAGTTCCTGCACCCCATGCTGCGCGCGCTCGAGGCCCCTTCGCGTGAGGAGTGCTCGGCCAGCCGGCCCGCTTCCACCACCCCAGTCTCGGCGCTGGCCCTGCTGAACGATCCCACCTGTGTCGAGGCCGCCCGTGTGCTGGCCACCCGGGCGGTCTCCGTTGGTGACGACGATACCCGCAGGCTTCATTTCCTGTTTGGCGAGGTGCTGCAACGCGTTCCGGCGGAAACGGAATCCAGGCGCTTGGCCGAACTCCTCGCGTTATCCCGGTCTCGTTACACGGCCGACCCCGCCGCAGCCAGAAAATTGGCGGGAATCGGTCTCACCCCGCTGCCCCCGCAATTGCGCGGGGAAAAAACCGTCGTCGATTTGGCATCCTGGACCATGGTGGCCAGGGCTGTGCTCAATCTCAATGAATCCCTCACCCGGGAGTGACCATGTCGCCATCCATGGACCATCCCGGCGTTTCCAGCCGCAGGACATTCCTGCGTGTCGGTGGCTTGGGTCTGGGATTGGGCAACATGGCCCTTCGGTCGCTGTTGGCGGAGGATGCCGCTGGCGGGGGCATCCGCGTCGGCCCGCATCATGCGCCTAGGGCCAGGCGTGTCATCCAGCTTTACATGTCGGGCGGCCCAAGCCATCTCGAGACCTTCGATTACAAACCCGGGCTCGACAAGCTCGATGGCCAACCGATGCCGGCCAGTTTCACCAACGGCCAGCCGATCGCCCAGTTGCAGGGCCAAGCCCTGAAGGTGCAGGGCCACCTCACACGGTTCAAACGGTACGGCCAATCCGGTCAGTGGATCAGCGATTTTCTGCCCTACCACGCCCGCATGGCCGACAAGATCACCATCCTCCGCGGCATGGTGACCGATCAGATCAACCACGATCCGGCCCACACGGTGATGAACACCGGTACCGCCATCAGCGGTCGCCCCAGCATGGGCAGTTGGATCACCTACGGTTTGGGCAGCGAGGCGAGGGACCTGCCCGGGTTCGTGGTCATGGCCAGCTTCGCCGGCCGCAACCCCCAGCCCATTTCCCAGCGGATGTGGGGCAGCGGATTCCTGCCCACCCGGCACCAGGGGGTCGAGTTCAGGGCGCAGGGCGACCCGGTTCATTACCTCACCAATCCACCAGGCGTTTCCACTTCCCAGCAGCGCGAGTTGGTCGATGCCATCGGCGCGATCGACCTGGCCCGGGGTGGCCCTGATATCTCCAGCCGCGTGGCCGCCTACGAGATGGCGTTCCGCATGCAGGCCTCGGTGCCAGAGTTGATGGATCTCTCGGGAGAAACCCGCGAAACGCTCGATCTCTACGGTGCCAGGCCGGGCGACGGTTCCTTTGCCTCCAACTGCGTCACCGCCCGTAGGCTGGCTGAGCGCGGCGTGCGCTTCATCCAGCTTTACCACCGCGATTGGGATCACCACGGTGATCTGGTCAAGTTCATGAACATCTGCTGCGCCGCGACCGACCGGGCCGCCTGGGCCCTGGTGACCGATCTCGAGCGCCGCGGCATGCTCGATGAAACCCTGGTCATCTGGGGCGGCGAGTTCGGTCGCACGCCCATGTTCCAGGGCAAGGGCGGCCCCGGCCGGGACCATCACATCCAGGGCTTTTCTGTCTGGATGGCCGGTGGTGGCGTGAAGCCCGGCATGTCTTTCGGCGGTACCGATGAACTGGGCTACAAGTCGGTCGAGGGCGTCACACGCGTGCGCGACCTGCACGCGACGGTCCTGCACCAGGTCGGCCTCAACCACGAGCGCCTCAGCCACAAATACCAAGGGCTCGACGCCCGTCTCACCGGCGTCGAGCCCGCGCGTGTCATCCGCGAGATCTTGGCTTAGGAGGGCCCGATGGGCCACCTTCCCCAAGCCGGTCCGATCAACCTTGGGTTACTTCGCCTGGATGTCGTAGCACAAAAGCAAACCCTGATCGCGAATGTACAACTTGCCGTTGGCGATCACAGGATGCGCCCATGCCGGTGAGTTGGTGCGGTCCGGTTGCTCAAAGCGCCCCTGCTCGATGTACTTCTCCTTGTTGGGCTCCACCAGCACCACGGTGCCGCTTTCCTGCCGGTAGTAGATCCTCCCGTCAGCCAGCGCGATGGAACCCTTGGCCACCTTGCGGTCCCCCCGCTTGTCCCAAAGCACCTTGCCGGTTTTGAAATCCAGGCAAATCAGCGCCCCGCCCTCGTTGCCGCCGTTGGCCCCGTACAGGCACCCGTCGGTGACCACCATGCCGCCATGGTGGTTTTGCATCTTGTTGGTGAAATACACTTCCTCAGCCTTGAACTTCCCGCCCGCATCCTTGGTCACCTTGGCCAACCCCCCACCCGCGCCGTAGGCGGAGGCGGCGAAAACCATGCCGTCCTTGAATAGCGGCGAGGTGCA
>JAFMJU010000065.1 GCA_017853285.1 Gemmataceae bacterium | reverse complement strand
CCCGGCTCCGCTTCGGCAAGGTGGAATTTGTTTTGCAGTACACCCTGAGGGCGGATGCGACCCGCCGGCTCCGCCAGGACCAATTGCTCGAGGCACTCGCCGTTCCCGCTGATGAAGCGGACGAGGTGGAATTGGTCGAACTGGAAGACATGCCCGAGCAGGCGGCGATCCTCGCGGTTCCGGTCGAGTCCGACCTGGTCCTGGAATTGGATGAGGAAATTCCCCCCATTCCGGTAGCCAGCCCGGCGGCGGCCACCTTGCGTGAGCAGCCCCTCCTTTCCTTGCTGCCCGAGGAGGATGATTACCCAGCCATTCCTCTGGTACCCGAACCTGAAAGCCCCAGGGTGCCTCCTCCCATCCCCGAGCCGGAAAGCCACGCCAAGCCTCCGCTTGCTGATTTGCGCGACCTGCTAAGCCAATTGGCAGAACCTGCACCGGCCCCCTCCAAGCCCAAGCCAAAGGGCAAGGGTTGATTCAGGCCCCCCTTTCCGGTTACATCCCGCCGCCCCCGGAATATTTCGGGACGGAAGGAGGGGTTGCGGATAGATGGCGGAGCAAACGGGCCAGATGGGGTGGTGGAGTCGCAAGTCAAGGCTGTGCCTTGGGTTGGCGATTTTGATCATCGGTTGTGGCACCACGCGCCAATCGGAAACCCCTCGTACCGCCACCGAAATGCTGTTGCTTTCCAATGCGGTGGACCAAACCGTCAGTGAGTTCGATTTGAGCTACCTGTCCGGCAAGGAAGTGTTTTTGGACACCACCTTTCTGGAGACAACGGTTGACAAGGGATATGTAATTAGCAGTATTAGGCAGCACATGATGGCTTCTGGTGTCAAAATTATCGACACCAAGGACAAGGCGAATTACATCGTGGAAGCCCGGACGGGCGCATTGGGCACCGATTCACACAGCGTGATGGTGGGGGTGCCCCAGATGACCATTCCCCAGGTTGTGCCGGTGCCCGGGGTACCCAGTTCCGTGCCCGAAATCCCCTTGGCAAAGCGCACCAAACAAACCGGTGTGGCCAAGCTGGCGTTGTTTGCCTACCACCGCGAGACTGGGCAGATTGTCTGGCAATCCGGAGTGCAGCAGTTTTCCTCGCATGCCAAAGACGCGTTTGTCTTCGGCATGGGGCCCTTCCGTTCGGGTACCATCCAGCGCGGCACCACCATCAGCGGCAGCACCATTCCCCTCACCGATGTTTCCTGGGCGGATGAGCCGCAAGATACCAAGGTGAAGCCCACCGAGCCGTTTGCATGGGCGGATCCGGCGCGCAAAGGCAAAAATGGCGCGGGTACCTCGCCCATTCAACCAGTCAGCCATGCGCCCGGGGAATCAAAGCCTCCGGCCCCTCTTCCACCTTCCGTCACCCAAACCGATGCGGCCAAAACTGGCCAATCGCCTCCTGCGGTGCCCGCGTCTGCCCCCCCTGCAGCACTCCCATTGGTGCTGCCGCCGGTGGGAATTGGCGGAAAGTGACAGGTTCAAGGTTTCCAAATTCCCTGTGAATTCATGCTGCCGGGCCTCGGCCCGGGCTGTCTAAAGGATCGGGGAAACCTATCCTTTTCTGGAACAGTTGGAAGTTCCCGCCCTTACTTGGGAGACAGCGCCGTGGGAAGCCCTGGCCATGGTGAAATCGCAAACCGAGTGGAAGTCCTGCGCGGCCAGATTGAGCGGCATAACCATCTTTATTACATCCAGGCCAAGCCTGAGATTTCAGACCGCGAGTATGACCGCCTGATGGCGGAACTGGCGGAACTGGAAAAGAATCATCCCCACTTGGACCGGCCGGACAGCCCCACGCACAAGGTGGGTGGCGCGCCCATAGATGGTTTCGTCACGGTTCCCCATTCCGAACCGATGCTGTCGATTGACAACACCTACAGCGCTGACGACCTCCGTGAGTTCGACAAGCGAGTACGCAAATGGCTGGATGGCGCGCCGGTGCGCTATTTTGTGGAGGCGAAGATCGATGGCGTGGCAATAGCCCTGCGCTTTGAGGACGGCGTTTTGACGCAGGGCCTGACGCGTGGTGACGGTGAAAAGGGGGATGATGTCACCAGCAACCTGCGGACCGTGCGCGACCTGCCCCTCAGGCTGCTGGGCGGTGATCATCCCGCCGTGCTGGAGGTGCGTGGCGAGGTGTACATGGCCCGCGCCGATTTCGCCCAACTGAACAAGACTCGCCAGGCCGAGGGTCTGGAGCCGTTTGCCAACCCCCGCAATTCCACGGCCGGTTCGTTGAAACTGCTGGACCCGACACTGTGCGCCAAACGGAAGCTGCGCTTGTTTGTTTACGGTATCCAGAAAGCGGACGAACTGGGTGTTAAAACCCACCAGGAGGCCCTGGAAAAGGCAAAGGGCTGGGGCCTGCCGGTCAACCCTTTGGGCGAGGTATGCGACACCATCGATGATGTCCTGGCCCTGGTGGATCGCTGGCAAACCCGTCGGAACGAGCTGCCATATGAGATCGATGGGCTGGTGATCAAGGTGGATGACCTGGCGCTGCGCAAGGCGCTGGGCAACACCTCCAAGGCGCCTCGCTGGGTTTCGGCCTACAAGTTCGAGGCGGAGCAGGGGACCACCCGCCTGCGCGACATCACCATCCAGGTGGGCAAGACCGGCGCGTTGACCCCGGTGGCCAATCTCGACCCGGTTCGCCTGGCAGGCACCACGGTGACCCGGGCCAGCCTGCACAACGAAGATTACATCAGGGAAAAGGACATCCGCGTCGGCGATCTGGTGGTGGTGGAAAAGGCGGGCGAGATTATCCCCTACATCGTGCGCAGCGAGCCCTCGGCCCGCACCGGCGACGAGAAGGAGTACCACTTTCCCAGGCACTGCCCGGTTTGCGGCGAGGCGGTGAAACGCGATGCCGACGGGGCGGTGACTCGCTGCACCGGCAGGGATTGCATCGGCGTGGCCCGGCGTCGCTTGCGGGCCTTCGCCGCCCGCAACGCGATGGACATTGAAGGACTTGGGTCCGAGACGGTGGATCAATTGGTGGATGCGGGGCTGCTGCGGAGCTTGGCCGACATCTACCGATTGCAGAAGGAGCAGTTGCTGCCCCTGGAGCGAATGGGGGAACAATCGGTCCATAACTTGCTGTCAGGAATTGAAGCCAGCAAGGAACGTGGCATGGCCCGCCTGCTTACCGGTCTGGGGATTCGCCATGTGGGCGAGACGGTGGCCGACACCCTGGCGGCGCGGTTCGCCGATATCGCCGAGTTGCGCGGCGCCACGGAAGAGACAATCGCCTCCATCCCGGGCATTGGCCCCGAACGGGCCGGCAGCATCCGGGCCTGGTTTGATGACGATGCCAACGGCGGCCTGGTGGACGAACTGGCCGGTCTGGGCCTGAACATGCGGGCCCCGCCGCGGCCGGCCCAGGAGGAGCAGGTCTTGGCAGGCAAAACGCTGGTGGTGACGGGCACGCTCGAGAAGTTCGACCGCGCCGAGGTGGAGCGCCTGATCCGCGAGTTGGGCGGCAAGGCGGCCGGTAGTGTCAGCAAGAAGACCGACTACCTTGTGGCTGGGGCCAACGCCGGCAGCAAGCTCGAAAAGGCGCGCGAGCTGGGCGTGAAGATCCTGGATGAGGACGGTTTCGCGAAGCTCATCGGGAAGTGATCAGCCCGCCTGGGCTCGCCCCCGTTCCGCATTCACAAACAGCCGCATCGCCTCCAGCACCTGAAGGTCCGTCATCCAGTAAGGCGACCCGGCTTTGCCCCCAAATCGGGTGGCATGATGGCTGTGGAAATCGTAGCGGGCCGGGGCTCCTTCTTTGGGGGCCAGTTCCACGCCAAAGATCTCCCGTGCGATGCGATCAGTGGCCACGGGTTGGGTGGCGGCATGGACCAGTGGCAGATTCCCACCCAGGCAAATCTGGATATCCGCCCACAGGCGCGTGAGCGGGTAATACTGGAAGACGCCCCCGGGATGGATTTTCTCCACCTGGTTGTTGCGCAGCAGGTCGAAGATCACATTCTTTTTCAGGCCGGGGCCAAACAGCCCTGGCAAACGCAGGATGGTGGCGTCAAACCGCTGCCTGACCAGATCCTCCAGCAGGGCCCGGTGCTTGCCATAGACCGAGGCGGTGTGGCTGTGGGTGGGGGAGCTCTCGGTCACATCGACCGGTTTTGCGAAGACATCGATGGTGGAAATCAGCACGACCTTTTTGGCCTGCACCCGCCGCAGGGCCTCGAACAGCGGGGCCAGTCGGGCCAGATCCCCTTCCGGATCCTGGTTGGCCTTCCACTTCTCAGCGGGCGCCCCGGCGCAGACCAGCAGGTCATAGGGTTGATTGGGGAGTTCAGATATATCGGTGGAGCGGAACTTGTGGTCAAAGTTCGCCTGGGCCAGCAAATTGCCTCCCACCAGCCCTGACCAGCCGACCAAAGCGGTTCGCATCATGGGTTTCCCTGGAAAATGGTTCAGGCCGCGTGGCGCGTGGATGGCGCCCCGGCGTTGTCGATCTCGTCGAGGATGTCGTGGATGTTGTCGATCTTGGCGCCCAGCACGCAGTGCAGGCCGGGCAGGCCGCAGTCCCGTCGGAACAGGATGGGGCGGCCATCATCCTTCTCGTTGACCGGCAGCACCGTCTTGATCTCGAACAGCGATTTCCGGTGGATGACCCGACCCACCTCGGGCATGTAGCGCAGGGCATCCAGCCGCATCTGTTCCACCTTGCTGACCGGTTCGCCCATGGCCCGCGCCTCGGCGGGAGACATGTCGTCGGGGGCGGATTCGTTCCACCCGGCGTGCGGGGTGTAGCGCACATGGCTGAAACTGTGCCACGGGGTGGAGGGGAACGGCATCAATGAGAAGAAGGGGCCGCACATCACGGTGATGCCCAACCCGGCAAGGGGGGGCGGCGGTTCCACCAGCGCGATTTCCGCCAGCTCGTGCTTGAGCGGAATGAGGGGAAGGCCGCTTGCTCGCAAAAGCCCGTTCAAGTCTCCGTAGGTGCAGTTGTAAACCTGCCCCGTCTGGACAGAAACCGGTCGCCCTTGGCTTTTTCCATGGAGGCGCAGGCCACCGGCCCGGGGCTCCACGCGGACCGCCTCGGATTCCATCCAGACCTGGACCTTGTTTCCGGCCAGCTTGCGGCGCACCAGCGCGGCCAGTTTGCGGGAGTCGAAAGCCGCCTCTTCCACCCGGTAGACTTCCTCGATGAGGCCCCGGTCAAACAGGGCTTTCACCGGGCCGGGGGCCTCCGACAGCGGCGCGCCAATCCGCTTACAGAACAGCTCGAACTGGGCGGCATTCACCTTCGAGAATTCACGGCCGATGGCGTAGTATTTTTCGAAACCGGTGTGGACGCATTCGCCAAATTCAGACACGAAACGGGTGTAATTCTCCCGGCTGCGCAGCCCGGTGATGAGGCTGCGGGGGTAATGGTACCCCTGGTGCACCCGGGCCTGGTTACGGTAGCTGGCCTTGTCCAGCAGCGTGGCCTCGCGTTCGAGCAGGATCACGCGCTGCCCCTGCTCGGCCAGGTGGCAGGCGATCATGCAGCCGAAAAAACCTCCGCCCACGATGGTTGTGTCGGCGCTTTGGTCCGCGGTTGATTCCATGCCGGGCCAGACCTCGGGGCGGAGCGGGAACAGGCTCCAAGAAATAGCCGAAACCCGATTCCCGGCACCACCCCGAAGCGTTCAGGCCCACGGGAGGCTTGGATGCCTTGAATTTGACGCAAAGCTATAATTTCAAATGATTTATGTTCATTAAAATGGCATGGCGCTGACCATTTCCCAAACCCGGCGCTGGGGGGCGCTCAAGGGCAGGGTGGCGATTTCAGCAGGGCTCAGCCAGGCCCAGGCATCGTGTTCGGTCAATTGCGGAGCGGGTTTCCCCTCCCATTGGGCCACCTCCACGCGCAGTTTCACCTGGTAGCGGGTGATGGCGTGCTGAACCTTGCCCGCATTCCAGGTTTCGACAGGCTTGTCCGAGGGGAAAAGCTGCTGAATCAAAGAGTAAAGGGCGTCTCGGGGAGTGTCCCTTTGGCTCATCGGCTGGTGCGCGAATTCCCACAGGCCGGCCCAACGACTGGCCGTGGCCGGACGGCGGAAAAGGAGCCAGCACCTATGGGTTCCGGAGCCGGAGCAGGCGGCCATGCAGACCTCCCACACACGGGTGATCGCCGGTCGTTCGCTTTTCAGGGGGATGGACTCCGGCTCGCCGGTTTTGGATGCCGAGCACCACGGGCGGGCGGGGCAGATCAGGCAGCCGGGCTTTTGCGGGGTGCAAACCAAGGCGCCCAATTCCATCAGGGCCTGGTTGTAGGCGCTGGGGTCGCTGTGGCAAACCAGTTTGGCGGCAGACTGCCACAGCCATTTTTTCACCGGGCCGCGGGCGGGGTCATCCTGCACGCCCAGGATCCGGCACAGCACCCGCTGGCTGTTGGCCTCGATGATGGGCAAGGCCAACCCGTGCGCCTGCGACAGCACCGCGTTGCGCGTGTATTCTCCCATCCCGGGAAGTGTGGACAAAAGGACTGGATCGGGCGGCAGGTTGTCGTGCCCATGCTTCACCAGCATTTTTGCCGCGGCGTGCAGGTTTCTGGCCCGGCGGTAATATCCCAGGCCCTCCCAGGCCCGCAGGACCTTTTCCTCCGGCGCGGCGGCCAGGGCCTTCATGGTTGGAAAAAGATCTAGAAAAGCGTGAAAGTACCCGATGACCGTTTTCACCTGGGTTTGCTGCAGCATCACCTCGCTGACCCAGATGCGATAGGCGTCCTTGGTCTGGCGCCAGGGAAGGTCCCGCGCGGTTTTTTTGAACCAGGCAACCAGGGGGCGGGAAACGGCGGGTGCCAATTCGGCCGGATCATCAACCGAACCTGCGACCCGTCGGGGCGATGACAGACGATTGGGTTCGCGGGGGGTGCGGGCCAAGGGCGGGGTATCAGCGTGGACGGCGCATCAGCTTGTCGAGCAGGGCGCGGGCGCTGTCGGAGCTGGACATGGCGGGGGTGGCCTTGGGGGGGGCGCCGGCGTAGGGCTGGTTGGCCGGTGCCTCGATGGCCTTGGTTTCTTCGGTGGCCTCAGCCACGGTGGGGGATTCCATCAGGGCAGCCTTGCTGTCACTGACAGGATCATCATCCATCAGCAGGGCGGCCAGATCATCGTCCACGGCGCTGGGTTCGGCGGATTTGGGCGTGGGGACCGGGGCTGGCGCTGCGGGTTTTTGTTCTGATGGAGCGGGAGCTGCCGGTTTGGCTTGGGCCGGTGCCGCCCCAACCTGTCCGGCCATCGCCTGGACAACCTTGCTGGTCGATGGGATTGGAGTCGGGCTGGCGATATTGCCCGGCTTGGCGGCACCGGCTGGTGCGGACGCCGGTTTCGGTTGGGCCGTGGCAGCGGTGGCCAATACCTGCAACTCGAAATCGAGAGTGCCCACCGACAGGGTGTCGCCGTGTTTGACTGGAACTCGACCCTGGATGGCGGTCCCGTTGATCCGGGTGCCGTTGGTGCTCTTGAAATCCTCGACAAAAATCCCTTGGGCGTCGATCAGGATCGCGCAGTGCCGTTTGCTGATCAGTTCGCTTGCGGGGCGCAATTGGCAGCCTTCCTCGCGGCCGATCAGGAACTGTCGGACCGAGATCGGAATGGCCATACCCTGCTGCTTGCCAGGGTTCTTGACAACCAACTGCACTCTCATCCTGAAAAACACTCCTCTGCGAAGTGATCGGGAGAAACCAGCTTTTGTCTCAATGCGCCACCCGGGGCCTGGGGTGGAACGCAAGATCATGAATGACTCGGTTAGGTCCAGTTAAAAGGGTACGATGGACTAACCTACTCCTCAGTAGAATGAATTCTCATGTGGAAAGCAAGAAGCCAAATGGATGAATTCTTGGAAATAATAAATCGTCGGCGATTTTTGGCGGCAAGTGGAACCTGCCTTTCCTGTGCCGGCGCGTCGGGGAATGTCGTTGAATCCACCGTTCCCGCCGATGCTTCGGTCGAAGTGATTGCGTTTTCACCGGTATTGGCCGACTGGGTGCAGCATATCTCCAGACCTTGGGCCCGCAAAAATGGCCCGGTCAAAGTGCGGGTGGGCCTACCTTCCGGAAGGCTTGAAAAACATCAGTTCACCCTGGTTCCCCCGCGGTCTTTGGGCAGTTTGGCATCGGGTTTGGGCAAGGTGCCTGCAAGCTTGCTTGGCCGGCAGGAGGTGGCCTGGACGGATGTGCTGCCGGTTTGGCGCGACCGGTTGGCCAAATGGCGCGGCGACACCCTGGGTGTGCCGGTCCAGGGCGAAATCTGGGTCCAGGTCATTCGGACAGACTGGCTGGCGGATGACGGGCTGCAAAAAGCGCATCAGTCGGTAACCGGCAAAACGCTCAAGGTGCCCCGCCTTTGGGAAGAGTGGATCGAACTGGGCACGGCCCTGAAGGGCAAGCTACCCGGCCGGCCGGGCGCGCCGGTATTGCCTCCCCTCCCATCGGCACCCGAAGACCAACTCCGTCTGCTGCGGCAAGTGGCTGCCTGCCATGCCATGGAACGGCTGGCGGCCGGGCAAAAATTGCGGCCCGGACGGGAGGCGGAAAACAATCACTACGCCCTCGACTTCGACCTGTTGACCGGCAAGCCCAAGGTGGCGGGCAAGGCGTTTGTCCATGCCCTGGAATGGATGACGCGGATGGCGCCACTTCAACCCAAACAGCCGGAAAACAAGCCCTGGCAAGCGTTTGCTCGCGGCGAGTCCATGGTGGCCCTCGTCCCCGGAAGCGCCCTCTCTGCCCTGCAAAGAGGTCCGCTGCGCGACCGGTTTGATATCCATCCCCTGCCGGGCGCGGACAAGGTTTTCCTGGAGGATGGCCTTCTTCAGGCGGGCCAGGGGAACAGCATTCCGCTGGTGGGAAGCGAAGGCGCCTTGGCCTTGGCCGGTCCCGAGGCCTCGAATGAGGTGTGGGATCTTGTGGGCTATCTGATCCAACCCAAAACGCAGCTGGATTTGGTGCTTGACCCCGATATGGGCGGCCCGGTCCGCGAGCAGCATTTGCAGGGAGCGCCTTGGGACGGCATGCAATTGGATGCCCGCCGGTTGGCCCAATGGCAAAATGCTCTCCGTGCCACTTTGTCCCCCGCCGAGACCATCAACCCCGCGGTTGCCTTGCGCACGCCGGATGTTGAAAAGCTCGATGAACTGCTGGCCCGGCAGGTGGCCCATTGCCTTTCTGGCAAGGGTAAGCCAGCCGAATGCCTGCAATTGGCCGCCGATGCCTGGATTGAGTTGGGCAAGGCCAGGCCCGACCGGCTTCAGGAAGTGCGTGCCTCGGCCGGTCTCACCTGATAGGCGCTTTGGGCCTTAAATCTCCCTTTGGCGAATATGTTTTATCGCGCGCTGAGAGCCGCGGACTCCAGCGTGTTGACCAAAAGCATGGCGATTGTCATGGGGCCTACCCCGCCCGGCACAGGCGTGATGGCCGAGCATTCGGGAGCTACCTGTTCATAGGCGACATCCCCGCACAGCCCCCCCTCAGGCTTCCGGTGGATGCCAACGTCCACCACCACTGTTCCTGGCCTCACCATGTCGCCTTTCAGCCACATGGGCTGGCCCATCGCGGCCACGATGATGTCGGCCTGTTTCAAGTGGTGCGCCGGATTGGGGGTGCGGCTGTGGCAAACCGTGACGGTGGCATCGACTCCCTTTTGCAACAGCAGCAGGGCCAAGCTTTTTCCCACAATGCTAGAACGCCCGAGAATAACCACATGCTTGCCTGCCCAATCGATGCCGTTGCGCTGGACCAGTTGCCAAACCCCATGCGGCGTGCAGGGGAGGTACCGAGGCCTCCCATCTGCCAACAGGCCCAAATTGTCAGGGTGCAGGCCGTCCACATCCTTGCGCGGGTCGATCCGGTCGAGAATGACAGCGCTGTCCAGATGTTTGGGTAACGGTAGCTGGACCAGGATGCCGTGCACGGTTTTGTCGGCATTCAACCGATCGATCAGTTCGAGCAAGTCGTTCTGGGTGGTGGCAGCGGGAAGTTGGTGCAGCCAACTTGCCAGACCGGCTTCGGTGCAGGCCTGACGCTTGTTTTTGACATACACATGGCTGGCGGGATCATCGCCCACCAGAACGGCGGCCAACCCGGGAACGATCCCGTGTTTTTCCTTCAGCTTGGCCGCTTTCTCCGCCACTTCCATGCGAACTTGGGCGGCCAACTTTTTCCCATCCAGAATCAGCGGAGCGGTCACGTGTTTTTTTCCTTCTGGTCACGAACCGCCTGCAGCCAATCCAACGCCGCCTGAAGGTCCATGGCGATGCTGTCCGTCCCGGCGGGGGCGCTACAGTTGTCCGACGCTACTGATAAAACCCGGGTGCCAGACCAAGCGACCAACTCGGCCAGTGTGGCCAAATCCCGGCTGACGGGCTCAAAAACCAATGCCAGGTCGGTTTTCTTGCATGCTTCCTCGGCATGCTTCCAGGCCTGTTCGGGCAGTGGCAAATCCGGCCCGGGTGATGCCAGATTCAAAATGTTTCCCTGATAAAAAGTGTCGGGGCTATCGGTAAGCAACAAGGCCCCCAGTTCCAGAAGGCCATTGGCCAACTGGCGCTGGGGGTCGGTGGCCTCGGCAGTGGCAAGCAGCAAAGGCATCCGGGCGGCGGCCAGAAGGGCCACCGCCTCGGTTTTTGCAGACAATTCGGCTTCAGGGGTGGTCATCCCCAACCCTTCAAAATGATTTATTTCACCGTGCTGAAATATGCCTTCGAGCCTTTGGGATCGGCCTTCATCGTGGCATCACCCTTTTTCCAGTTGGCAGGGCATACTTCGCCCACCGTCTCGAATTCGGTAAGGGCGTCAATCAGGCGCAGGGCTTCATCCACACTGCGGCCCAAAGGCAGATCGTTCACCAGCATATGGCGCAACACACCCTTCTTGTCGATCAGGAACAGCCCGCGGAGCGCAACGCTGTTATCCGGCAGCAGTACGCCGTAATCTTTGGCGATAGACTTGGTCAGGTCTGCAATCAGGGGGTAGCGCACGCCTCCCAATCCCCCTTCGTTCCTAGGGGTCTTGTTCCATGCCAAGTGGGTGAAATGACTATCAATGGACACGCCCAGCACTTGGGTGTTGCGCTTGGTGAATTCCTCCAGTTTCTGGTCGAAGGCGATGATTTCGGTTGGGCAAACAAAGGTAAAATCAAGCGGATAAAAGAACAAAACAACATTCTTGCCCAGATAGTCGTGCAACCGCACGGTTTTGAAATCCTCACCCACCACGGCTTGGGCGGTGAAGGCGGGAGCGGGTTGGGTGACAAAGGCTGCCATGATGGTGATTCCTGACCTGAATTTGAAAAGGGTTGCCGTAACGAGGCGGTTGGCACTCTGCCAACCGTCACCAAGTCCGGCGCTTGTTGTCATTGATAGTCTAAGGAGGAGATCTGTCCCGGCTAACCAAGCCCTGGCAGACAAATGGTCAAACTGGGTTTTTTGCTTGGGTTAATTTGACGCAAGCTGTTTCCATCTTTGAGTTTGCTGAAAACAGGAGACACGAGGCACCATGGCCGACCAGATGGTGGAAGTGAATCGCCTGACCAAGCATTTTGGCCAGGTGCTCGCCCTGAGCAATGTCAGTTTCAGCCTGCAGAACAACGAGATCGTCGGCCTGTTGGGCAACAACGGCGCTGGCAAATCCACGCTGATGCGCATCCTAACCACCTACCTGCCCGCCACATCGGGAACGGCCCGGGTGGACGGGTTCGATGTGCTGAACCAGTCGATGGAGGTGCGTCGTCGGATCGGCTACCTGCCTGAAAATATCCCCCTCTATCCC
>JAFMJU010000555.1 GCA_017853285.1 Gemmataceae bacterium | reverse complement strand
ATTGCATTGGCCCCCTCTCCATAGATGGAGAGGGCGGGGGGTGAGGTCCTCGGCATTGGCCCCCTCTCAATGGAAAAAATAAACGGGTGCAAGGTCTTCCAGTCCGGCCCCCTTTCCTTCTGCAGAAAAGGAAGGTGGCGTGGTCTCCACAAACCCCCTCCACCGCGCCATTGTCCCAATGGGAGCCGGCCTCCCATTGCGGTACACTGAAACCCGGTCACAGCGCCGCCAAGTGGCCGCGCCGCCCCGTGTGTGGAAACCCAAGCCCGATGTCCGACGAATCCCTAACCGGCAGCATCGAGCGGGTGACCTTCCATAACCCCGACAACGGCTTCTGCGTCCTCAAGGTCGCCGTCCAGGGCCGCCCCGAACTCGCCACCGTCGTCGGCACCTCCGCCACCGTCAACGCCGGCGAGATCGTCCAGGCCGATGGCAACTGGGTCACCGACCACCGCGGCCTGCAGTTCAAGGCCAAAAGCCTCCGCTGCCTCCCACCCCACAGCCGCGAGGGTATCGAGCGCTTCCTTGCAAGCGGCATGGTCAAGGGCATCGGCCCCGAGTACGCCAAGCGCATCGTCTCGGCCTTCGGCGAGCGCACCCTCGAGATCATCGACCGGTCCCCGGCTTTCCTCCGCGAGGTCAAGGGTATCGGCGACAAGCGACTCGCCCTCATCCGCCAAAGCTGGATCGAGCAGAAGGGCGTCCGCGACCTGATGATCTTCCTGCAGGCCCACGGCATGGGCGGCGCCCGCGCACTCCGCATCCACCGCACCTACGGCGACCAGGCCATCCCCCTCATCCGCGCCAATCCCTACCGCCTGGCCGCCGACATCTGGGGGGTCGGCTTCAGCACCGCCGACGAGTTGGCCAAGCGTCTCGGCATGCCGCCCGACGCGCCCGAACGCGCCCGCGCCGCCATCCTGCACGCCCTCCGAGAGTTCGGCCTCGACGGCCATGTTGGCCAGCCTGAGGAAGCGGTGCTCGATCGCGTCGTCGAGCTCACCACCATCCCCGCCCTACGCGCCCGCGAGGCCCTCGAGGCCGAGCGCCAAACCGGTAGCGTCGTCCGCGAGACCAAGTTCTCGCCCCCCTGGCTCTACCTCAAGTCCCTTTACCTGGCCGAATGCAACCTGGCCCAAAAGCTGGCCGAGTTCCTGCAAGGCGCCCCCGCCATAGCCCCCGCCGGCTCGGATACCATCGCATCCATTGAGAAGCAGATGGGCATCGAGCTCGCCCCCGAGCAGCGCAACGCCCTAGCCCAAAGCACCCGCGGCAAGGCGCTCATCATCACCGGCGGTCCCGGCGTCGGTAAAACCACGCTGGTGCGCGGCATCGTCGAGCTGTTCACCCGCGCCGGTAAAAAAGTCGAGCTCTGCGCCCCCACCGGCCGCGCCGCCAAGCGCCTGCAGGAGACCACCGGCCGCGAGGCCCGCACCCTGCACCGCCTGCTCGAGTTCGATCCCCACCAGGGCGGCTTCCGGCGTGATCCCTCCAATCCCCTTGAGGGCGACCTTTTCCTGGCCGATGAGGCCAGCATGCTCGACCTGCAACTTGCCTGGAACTTCATCCGCGCCCTGCCCCCCCACGCCTCGCTGGTGCTGGTGGGCGATGTCGACCAGCTCCCCTCCGTCGGCCCCGGCCGCGTGCTGGCCGATCTCATCAACAGCCGTGTGATGCCGGTCGTCCGCCTCACCCGCGTCTTCCGCCAGGCCGCCGAGAGCGGCATCGTCCGCGCCGCGCACGACATCCTGCAGGGCCACATGCCCACGCTCGATCCCCCCGCGCCCGACTTCTTCTTCGTCCAGACCGACGAGCCACCCGCTATCGTCGAACGGATCGTCTCCCTGGTGGCCGACCGCATCCCCAAGCGTTTCGGCCTCAACCCGCTCACCGACATCCAGGTGCTGTCGCCGATGAACCGCACCGAGCTGGGTGTCACCAATCTGAACACCCGCCTGCAGACAGCCCTGAATCCAGATTCCGGCCAGCCCCGCCTCGAGCGCTTCGGCCAGTCCTTCCGGGTCGGCGACCGCGTGCTGCAGACCGCCAACGATTACAAGAAGCATGTCTACAACGGCGATCTCGGCCGCATTGAGGAGATCGACCCGACCGACCGTGTCCTGCGCGCCCGCTTCGATGGCAAACTGGTGGATTACGACTTCGGCGAGGTTGATGAGCTCCAGCTCGCCTACGCCACCAGCATCCACAAGTCGCAGGGCTCCGAATACCCCGCCGTCGTCATCCCGCTGCACACCCAGCACTTCCTCATGCTCGAGCGCAACCTGCTCTACACCGGCGTCACCCGCGGCAAGAAACTCGTCTGCCTCGTCGGCAGCCGCCGAGCCCTCCATCTAGCCGTTGGCCGCACCGACGACCGCCAACGCTGCACCGCCCTCGGCATGCGCCTCCGCGAGGCCCTCAAGACCCCAGACGAAAGCCGCGTTCTGGAATACGATTGAGCGGCAAACCCGGAAAATTCAATGACTGGTAAAAATCAGTACCGAAACACCAATTCCTGACAAAACTCTAATGGCTCCATTTAGCGATTTTTGTTAAAATTTAGGGATCTTTTTCCAGCCAGGTTTTGCTACCGGGGCCAGAAATGCAAATCTCCACCCGCAAAAAGCCATTCGCTTCCCTGCCAAC
>JAFMJU010000554.1 GCA_017853285.1 Gemmataceae bacterium | reverse complement strand
TGGCAGGGGCGTGAAAAAGACGCCGGCGGGTTCGGCGGCATCACCCACACACTGGCGGTGCCATTGGCAACCGATCTGCGCGATGGGTGGCCCTCCGGCCCCTGGCCCGTGGTGGCGGTGCCCGACACGGGCGGTACCGCATTCGATGTGGTGCTGGTGACCGTGATGAACCTGGGGGCGCCCGACGCCTACCGCCTGGCGTGGCTGAGACGCCAGGCGGAAACGGGCAAGGCACCCGCCGGGTAGGACAGTTCATTTTTCAAGGAGGCATGTGATGGACCCACTCGACTGGTGGGAGCGGTTGGGGTTTCCCGCCGCGGTGACAGCCATGCTGCTGTTCGCCCTGTTCAAGGGGGGCGGCTGGCTGGGTGTGGAGGTGCTGCTGCCGCTTCGGCAACGGCACGAGCAGTTTCTGGCGCGCACCGAGGAATTGCTCGGCGCCCAGGGGGAGACGCTGAAACGGCTCGTTTCAGCGACGGAGCAGGTGCGGGAAAGCACCTGCCGGATGGAGGCGCTGCTGGGAGGAAAAAGCCCCGGACGCCGTGTACTGGAGGAGGAGAGGAAACGATGAGACGGAAATATTTCGGCTGGGTGGAAGATCCAGCCGCGGTGGAGGCGGTGGCGCGCACGCTGGCTACGCCGCTGTTTGGCGACACGCCGGCGGGCACCGACCCCGCGCCATTGCCCGACCACGCGTACCTGTGGGAAGCGTGCCGGCGCGTGCTCGGCAACCTGATCCCACCGCGAGACCAGGGATCGGTGGGCAGTTGCGTGGGCTTCGGAACCGTGGCGGCCATCGAGCACACGCTGTGCGCCGAGATTGACTCGGGCGATCCCGACGGCTTCCAGCCGCTGGCGCCCGAGATCGTCTACGCGGGCAGCCGGGTGGAGGTGGGTGGCGGCCGATTGCGGGGTGATGGTTCCATCGGCGCTTGGGCGGCGGAGTTCGTCCGCCGCTGGGGCGTGCTGGAGCGGGGCGTGCATGGGTCGCTGGACCTGAGCGCGTATTCACCCAAGCAGTGCCGGCAACTGGGTGCCACGGGTGTGCCCGACGGTCTGGAGCCTGCTTGCCGCAAGCATCCGGTGGAAGGCATCGCGCGGGTGGACGGCTTTGATGCTGCCTGCCGCGCGCTAGCCGCCGGTTATGGCATCGCGGTCTGCAGCCGGCAGGGCTTCTCGCTGCGGCGCGACGGCCAGGGCTTTGGCACCCCCAAGGGGGTGTGGAACCACTGCATGGCGCTGGTGGGTTACCAGCGCAGGGGCAGGGCGGGCGGGTTTTTGCTGAACTCGTGGGGCGGGCTGGCGCACAGCGGCCCCTCGGGTGCGGGGGATCCGTCGACCGCCGGTTTCTGGGCCGATGCGGATGTGGTGGACCGCATGTTGCGGCAGGGTGATTCGTGGGCGTTCAGCCGTGTGAGCGGCTTCCCGCGCAGGCAAAGTCGTTTGGAAAGGAGCAAGATATGAACCAGGGCAACAGGACAAGGTACCGAGCCAGAAAACCCCAGCCCTACCAGATGGGTCGAGACTGGCGGACCCGGCCAGCTCGGCAATCGATCGTGCCGGATTTGTACCCGCTTCCGGAGGAATTTCCGGCGGCGGCGGTGTCGCGCCTGCTGGCCGTGGTGCGGGGTGCTGAGCGTGATCCCAGGGTAATCGCCCACGCTGTGTGGCATCTGGCCGGTTACACGCTGGCAGTGACCAAGCGGTAGGCGCATCCCTGCACGGCAAGGGCCTCATGCCAAGCCCCGCTGCCGCAGGATGGCCAAACCCGCCCGCACCATCTCCTCCACCTCGCAGTGGGTGTTGATGGTGCTGGACAGGGGCAATTCAGCGGGATGCAGGGCCTCCCACCGTCTGGCCTGGCGGTGGTAGGTTTCCCGATCCGCATCGGAGGGGTCACCAGTCCGCAGGCCGATCCGTTCCAGGGCAACCTCCTCGGGTGCCTGACAGTGCAGGAAATAAAAGGGCACTCCCAGGGAACGAGCCAAATCCGCCATGCTTTTCCGCTGGCTGTGCAGTGGAAAATTGGCGTCCATCATCACCCGCTTGCCGGCGAACAGCAGGTCCGCAGCGCGCCTTAGGCATTCGGCATACACCGCGTCGGTCATTTGTGGGGAGTACAACTCTTGTGCAACGGTGCCCGGGTTGGAGGCTGCCAGTTCCTTGCGGATCACATCGGTGCGCAAGACCTCGAAACCGGCTGTGGAGCCCAGTTCTTTCGCAAGGACCGATTTTCCAGCGCCGGGCAAACCGCCTACGCAAACCAGACACGGTTTGTTGGCGGGGGCCTCCAGGGTGGCCAGGGCGAACAGCCAGTGGGCGCGCGCCTTGGCGGCTGCGGCGAAGCGTTTGGCCTCCGGGATTTCCTTTTCCGCCATTTGGAACCCATCCACCTTGGCGCGCACCGCCGAGCGGTAGGCCACATAGAACGCCAGCAGTTTGTTTCCCTCGGGGTCATCGGTGTGTTGAAAGTAGGCCCGGGTGAGCAGGTCAGCCAAATCCTGCCGGCCACGGTAGCCCAGATCCATGGCCAGGAAGGCGATATCGGCTACCGGGTCGGTGTAGCGGAAGCCATCGTTGAACTCGATGCAGTCGATGATGGTGATGTCATCCGGGGGGGCGGCCCTGGGATAAAGGTAGACATGG
>JAFMJU010000064.1 GCA_017853285.1 Gemmataceae bacterium | reverse complement strand
GGATATTCAGGTCTTCCAGTGCCGCCATGGCGGTCATCACCACGCCGCGGCCGGTAGCTTCACGCCGACCGACGATTCCCCCGATCTCGACCGGCTTGCCGGTGACGATTTCCGGGCAGGCGTAGCCCACCTTCATGCTGTAGGTGTCCATCATCCATGCCATGGTTTGCTCGTCGGTGCCCATGTCGGGCGCCATCACATCCATGCGCGGGCCGATGATCGACAGCACTTCCTCCGTGAATCGCCGGGTCAACCGCTCTTTTTCCCCGAAGGACAGGGTGGATGGATCCACCGCGATCCCTCCCTTGGCCCCGGAAAAGGGCAGGTTCATGATGGCGCACTTCCAGCTCATCCACATCGCCAGCGCGGCCACCTCGCCGAGGTCCACCATGGGGTGGTACCGCAGGCCTCCCTTGCTGGGACCGCTGGTCAGGCTGTGTTGGACCCTGAATCCGGCGAAGGTCTCTATCTTGCCATCATCCCGGCGGACCGGGACCGACACCACCATGGCCCGCTTGGGGATGGCCATGCGCTTGAGTAGGTCGGGGTGCAAGTCGATGGCGGCGGCGCATTGCTCCAACTGTCGCCGGGCCATGCGGAATGTGGCGCTTTGGTCGTACAAGGGATGGGAGGTGGGTTCCAGACGGCTCTCTGACATGATTTCACCTTGGGAGGGAGGTGGATCCATCTTAATTATATGGACCGGACGGCTCGACACCTCCTCCAGGCCGTGATGGAATGGGGATATTCATCCACCCGCCTGATTTGCCATGCGCCAAACCCTGTTGATTTTTTCGTCCTTTCTGGTTCCGGCCATGGCGTTTGCCGGGCCGGCGGAGGACCGATTCGAGAAGGAAATCCGCCCGATCCTGGTGGAGCATTGCCAGAAGTGCCATGGGCCGCAAAAGCAGATGGCGGGTCTGCGATTGGACAGCCTGCAGGCGGCCTTGAAGGGCGGCGAGTCCGGCCCGGCCGTTGTGCCTGGCAAACCAGCCGAAAGCCGCATGGTTCAGGTGCTCAAGCCGTCCGCTGAAAAGAGGATGCCACCCAAGGCCCCGCTCGGCGAGCAGCAAATCGGGTTGGTGGAGGCCTGGGTTCGCGACGGGGCGGTTTGGCCCGAATCCAGGGTGTTGGCCAAGGGGCCTGCCAGACGGGAAGACCTTTGGGCCTTTCAGCCATTTGCCCGGTCACCCTCCCCTGCCCCCATGGATGAACCGGTGCGGGAAAGGCTGAAAAAAGAGGGGCTTGATTTCTCGCCGCAGGCCGATCGGCGTACCCTGGTTCGCCGCGCCAGCTTCGTCCTCACCGGGCTGCCGCCCACCTTTGAGCAGGTTCAGGCGTTTGAGGGCAATCCAGCACCCGACGCGTGGTCGAAGGAGATTGACCGCTTGCTGGCCAGCCCGGCTTTTGGAGAACGGTGGGCCCGGCACTGGATGGATGTGTCGCGCTATTCCGACACCAAGGGGTACGTCTTCTTCCAGGATGGCAACTTCCCGTGGTCCTACGCCTACCGGGATTGGCTGATCCAATCGTTCAACAACGACCTGCCCTACGACCATTTTGTCCGGGCCCAGATTGCCGCCGACCGGCTGGTGGAAAAGGGCGAGGCGCCCATCAGTGATCTGCCGGCGCTCGGGTTTTTGACACTGGGCGGGCGTTTCATGAACAACCAGCACGACATCATCGATGACCGGATCGATGTGGTCACCCGCGGCCTGCTGGGGCTGACCGTGGCTTGCTCCCGTTGCCATGACCACAAGTTCGATCCGGTGCCCACGGTCGATTACTACAGCCTCTATTCGATCTTCGCATCCTCGGTGGAACCCGAGGTGCCGCCGTTGTTCGCCAAACCTCCTGAAACCCCGGAGATGGTGGCGTTTCAAAAGGAAATGGCCGAGCGGGAAAACAAGCTCAAGGATCTGGTGGCCAAGCGTCATCAGGAAACACTGGAGGCTGCCCGGAACCGCTTGGCCGAGCACCTGATGGCGGTGCGTGAGCAGCGGGGCAAGCCGGCCCAGGATGAGTTCATGCTGATCGCGGATCCCAAGGATCCGAATCCCACCCTGCTGAAGCGTTGGCGGGCGTGGCTGGATGCGCCTGCCCGGAAGGGCAGCGCTGTCTGGAGGCTGTGGCTGACGGTGGAGGCGTTGCCCGCCAAGGATTTCGCCGGGCAGTTTGCGGCGGTGCTGGCCGGGGAGGATGCCAAGCAGGCCCCGGCCGTGGTGGTGGAGGCAATGAGGGCCGCCAAGGCGGACACACCGGCCAAAGCGGCTGAAGCGTTTGCCAAAGGTTTTTCGGAGGAGAACCGGAAAAAGTCGCCCGAGGTCGCCAAGCTGTGGGCAGATCCCGATGCGCCGTGGAACACGCCCCTATCGGCGTTCACGGATCTGGAGTTGTTTCCCGACCGGGCGGGCCAAGGGGTGTTGCAGGACCTGCGCAAGAAAGTGGAAAGCTGGCGCATTGAGGGGAAAGGAGCCCCGCCACGGGCGCATGGCCTGGTGGATGTGGCCAAGCCGGAACCCGCCAAGGTGTTTCTAAGGGGCAACCCGTTGCGGCCGGGTGACACGGCGCCCCGTGTGGTGCCGGCCAGTCTGGGCACCGCACAGCCGGTAGGCAACGGATCCGGGCGGCTGGAACTGGCCATGGCGATCACCCGGCCAGATCATCCGTTGCTGGCAAGGGTGTGGGTCAACCGGGTGTGGGGGCATGTGTTCGGCGAGGGGCTGGTGCGGACGCCGGGAGATTTCGGCTCCCGGGGGGAGATGCCCACCCATCCGGAATTGCTGGATGATCTGGCCGCAACCCTCGTGCGGGATGGCTGGTCGCTGAAGCGGCTGTTGAAACGGTTGCTCACCAGCCAGACCTTTATGCAGGGCCAACCACGGGATGCGGCGGTGTACGCCAAGGATCCGGAAAACCGTTTGTTGGGACGGATGGAGCCGAGGCGGCTTGAATTTGAGGGATTGCGTGACAGCCTGCTGGCGGTCTCGGGAAGGCTGGATGCGAAGGTGGGCGGGCCATCGGTGGGCGACATCAACGCGCCCCGGCGGACGCTGTACCTGAAACTGGACCGGTTGCAGGTGCCCCAGCTATACCGGGCCTTTGATTTTCCGAGCCCGGACACCTCATCGGCCAAGCGGGACCAGACCACCACGCCGCTTCAGGCCTTGTGGCTGATGAACAGCCCGTTCGCCCTGGAGTGTGCCAAGCAACTGGCCCAGCGGGCGGGTGATCCCAAAAAGCCCGAGGAGTGGATCCAGCGTTTGTGCCGGATCGCGCTGCAGCGCCCTGCCATACCGGAGGAGGCGGAGGCTCTACGGGCCTTTTTGCGGGAGGCTGGCGCCGAGGGGCCGGTTCAGGCGGCGCAGGCCGTGCTTGCCGGCAACGGATTTGTCTGGGTGGATTGACCGGATCAATCGAACAGCGGTTCAAACGCCCCCTGCACCTGCATGGCACCGTAGGCGGACAGGTGGTTGGTGTCGCAGTAGATGAAACCCTTGGCATCGACCGGCAGGAAGTCGTTCGACTGGCTGGCTTTTTTCAGGTAGGGGAGCGGGTCGAGGATGACGACGCCGGCAGCCTCGAGTTCCGGCAGCACCCGATTTTGGAAGCTGTTTTGCTCGGAGTACTGGGCATCGGTCAGACCGGCCAGGGTGCGCGGGTTGATCGACTTGAGGTAGAGGGCCAGCTTGGAGGGATTGACGGGGAAGCAGGGCACATCCTTGACAAAGCAGAGGGTGATGCCCCGGGCGCGGAGGTCGCGTGCCATGTGCAGCAGGCAATCGCGCATGGCGTCGGGATTGAAACTGGCGTGGCGCTCCCAGAATCCGGCGATGACCAGGTGGGTGACCCGGAGATCGACGGCGGTCTGGAAAATCTTGCCCGACAATTCCAGATATTCAGAAGGGGAAAAATCCTGGCTGGGGTAGGGGTAATCGGCCACGGGTGGCACGCCGCTGTGCAGGGCGGCGATGCCCGTCACGCCATTCTTCCGGCAGATGCTGTGCAGGGCGGGCATGATCGATTTGGCGTGGCTGTCGCCCCACATGAAGACGCGGGGTGAATCACCCTCGGCGCCGAAGGGGAGCAGGCCGGCCTTCAGGTTGGCGGGATCCAGTTTGGACCAGAGCCAGCGCTCGTCCATGTTGCGGGTGGTGAGCAGCTCCTGGACGGGGCCCTCCATGCGGTCGGGGAGGCCCAGGTTGCGCTTGATCGCCTTGCCGGTCACCACCAGCAGGGCGCACCCCGCCACGAAACCGGCGAACAGCAGGCGGCGGTCGGCCAGCAGGCGCTTGCCCCTAAAGGGTGTTTCGACCAGCCACCAGGAGAGCGTGGCCAGCACCAGGGACGCAGCCACCAAGCCGGCCCGGGTCCACCACGGTGGTGGCACCAGGGCGAAGTAGTTGGCGAAGGCGATGGGAGGCCAGTGTACCAGATAAAGCGAATAGGAAATAGTGCCAATAAACACGACGGGTTTCCATTCGAGGCCCCGGTGCGCCGTGGTGGGCGAGCCGCCGCCCGTGGCGATCAACAGCACCGCCCCGAGGACGGGCAGGATAGCGGCCGGGCCGGGAAACAGCGTGTCTTTGGTGTACAGGCAGGCGGGTAGCAGGATGAGTGCCAAGCCCGCCCAAGCCAGGAGATCACGGCGGCGGGATTGTCGGTCCGGCAGGGCCGGGGCCATGGCTAGCAACGAGCCGGCGAGCAGTTCCCACGCGCGGGTGGGCAGCCAGTAGAAGGTGAAACTGGTGCGCCTCCAGACCAGCCAGCAGGCGGACAGCAGGCTGATCGCAAACAAGATGGACAGCATGGACCGGGTCCAGCGTTGGCGGCCGGTCTTGGCCAGGGCAAAGAGGAGCAGCGGGATGAACAGGTAAAACTGTTCCTCGACCGCCAGCGACCAGGTGTGGAGCAGCGGTTTCTCGGCGGTGGCGGTATCGAAGTAACCGGACTCGCCCCAGAAGTGGATGTTGGAATAACCGAGGGTGGCGGCGACGACCGATTTGCCCAGCGCGAAGAAGTCGGGCGGCAGCAGCAGGCGGTAACCCGCGACCACGGTGCAGGCGGTTGCCACGAACAGGGCGGGGAAGATGCGGCGGATGCGGCGTTCCCAGAAGGCCCAAAAGGAGAAGGTGCCCTGGGCCAGTTCGCGCAGCAGGATGCCGGTGATCAGGTAGCCGGAGATGACGAAGAAAACATCGACGCCAATGTAGCCGCCCGGGAACCCTAGGCCGGCGTGGTTGAGCACCACCAGCATCACCGCGAGGGCGCGGAGGCCGTCTATGTCGGGGCGATAGGTGGACCGTCTGTCACCGCTCAATGCCAAAACTCCGGCCAGCACCGGGGAAAACTCCCCTGGAGGGTTTCTCAAAACGATTTGGGGGGGCAAAAGCAAGGGAGATACGGATTCGACCGCATGGCAGCTTGCCTATTTTGCCAATCTTGTTGGTTTGCAGCGGGAAAGCCGCAGGTTTTGGTAGGATGTTTGTATATCCCGCCTTGATGGGCTGCCCCCGGTTGGAGCCCCCTTCGAGAAAGTTTTGGAGCCCGGTTGGATGGCCTGCCCCAGTGACAGCATCGCCCTGCCCCGCCGGTCGTTTCTGGCCAGCCTGCCTGCCGGGGTGGGGTTGGCGGGTTTGGCGATGGCGGAGCAGCAGGCGGGGTCGACCCTGGCGCCGCGGTTTCCGCATTTCAAGCCCAGGGCCAAGCGGTTTGTGCACCTGTTCATGAACGGTGGCCCCAGTCAGGTGGACACCTTCGACCCGAAGCCGGTGCTGGACAAGCTGCACGGTCAGCAACCGCCGGGAAGCCTGCGCACGGAGCGGAAGACGGCGGGCATCATGCGGTCGCCGTTCCGGTTCAAGCGCTATGGCCAATCCGGTTTGGAGGTGAGCGAGCTGTTCCATCTGACGGCCAGCATGCACGCGGACAAGCTGTGCGTGGTGCGGTCGATGGTGGCGGAGGTGCCGAACCACGAGCCGTCGCTGATGCTGATGAACACCGGTGACGGGAGGCTGCCGCGGCCGAGCATGGGGTCGTGGCTGGTGCAGGGGCTGGGGTGCGAGGCGCAGAACCTGCCGGCCTTCGTGGTGCTGTGCCCGTCGGGATTGCCGGTGGTGGGGGTGCAGAACTGGCGCAGCGCGTTCTTGCCGGGGTCCACGCAGGGGGTGCACCTGGACACGGCGCAGGCCGACCCGGCCAAGCTGCTGGAAAACCTGAGGCATCCCTCGGTCCAGCCCGGGGGTCTGAAGAAGCAATACGACCTGCTGGCGGCGCTGAACCGGTCGCACCAGCAGGGGCACAACCCGGCCAGCCCGGCGGCGGCGGCGCTGGAGGCGCGGGCGCGGTCGTTCGACATGGCATACCGGATGCAGAGCGAGGCGCTGCAGACGCTGGACCTGAAGGATGAGCCGGAATCGGTGAAGAAGAAGTACGGCACGGGCACCCATGGGCGGCAACTGATGCTGACGCGGCGGCTGCTGGAGCGGGGCGTGCGGGTGGTGCAGGTGTGGAGCGGCGGCGGGCAACCGTGGGACAACCACGATGGCCTGGAGGGGCAGCACCGGTCGCTGGCGCAGGCGTGGGACCAGCCGATCGCGGCGTTTCTGGATGACCTGCAGCAGCGTGGGTTGCTGGAAGACACGCTGGTGCTGTGGAGCGGTGAGTTCGGGCGCACGCCGGTGGCGGAACTGCCGGGCCTGTCGGGGCGCGACCACAACCACTACGGATTCTCGGTGTGGATGGCGGGTGGCGGCGCGCGGGGCGGGTATGCCCACGGGGCCACGGACGAGTTCGGGTTCCGGGCGGTTGAGAAACCGGTGCCGGTGCACGACCTGCACGCCACGATGCTGCATCTGCTGGGCTTCAACCACGAGAAGCTGACCTTCCGCCACGCCGGGCGGGATTTTCGCCTGACGGATGTCCATGGCGAGGTGGTGAGGGATCTGCTGGCCTGACGGTTTTGGCCGGCTTGGGTATACTTGGATAGCACTCGAATTGGCCTGCCATGCAGGGAATTTCCCTGCTTTTTTCATTCCCCGCGCCCTGGTGCCAGCATGCTGTGGATAGCCCTGCTTGTCAGTTCCCTGCCCCATGCCGACAGCGGACCGGATTTCGCGGCCGAGGTGCGGCCGATTTTGGCCAAGTACTGCTTCAAGTGCCATGGCCCCGACGATCTGGCCCGGAAAGCCAAGCTGCGGCTGGATGTGCGCGAGGCGGCCCTGACGCCGGCGCGATCGGGCGACCGGGCGATCGTTCCGGGGAAGCCGGACGAGAGCGAGCTGGTGGCGCGTCTGGACGCCGACGGGGACCGTCGCATGCCTCCCCCGGCGACGAAGCTGGAGTTGGATGACCGCCAGAAGGATGTGCTGAAACGGTGGATCGCGGCGGGAGCGGAATACAAGCCGCACTGGGCGTTCCAGGCGATCGCCCGGCCGGTGGTTCCCGGGGCGCGTGAGCAAGGGTGGGTGAGGAACCCGATCGACGCGTTCATTTGGGCGGGGCTTGAGGCCAAGCGGATCAAGCCCTCGCCCGCAGCCGACGCGCGGACGCTGGCGCGGCGCGTGCATTACGACCTGATCGGCCTGCCACCCGACCCGATGGTGGTGGAGGCCTTCGCCGCGAACCCCAGCGATGAGGCCTATCAGGCAATGGTGGACAAGCTGCTGACGGACCCGCGGTACGGCGAGCGTTGGGCGCGGCCCTGGCTGGATCTGGCCCGTTACGCGGACACCAACGGGTACGAGAAAGACCGGGCCCGGAGCATCTGGCCCTGGCGGGACTGGGTGGTGAAGGCGCTGAACGCGGACATGCCGTTCGACCGGTTCACGCTGATGCAACTGGCGGGGGACCAACTGCCGGATGGCGGTCAGGACGGGATCGTCGCGACGGGGTTCCACCGCAACACGATGATCAACGAGGAGGGCGGCATCGATCCGCTGGAGTTCCGGTTCCACGCGATGACCGACCGGGTGGCGACCACGGGCACCACCTGGCTGGGGCTGACGCTCGGGTGCGCCCAGTGTCACACGCACAAGTACGACCCGCTGAGCCATGCCGAGTATTACCGGCTGATGGCGTTTCTGGACAACGCGGAGGAGTACGAGGCGCCGGTGCCCACGGCGGAGCAGGCGAAGCTGGCGCGCGAACTGGAGTCGCAGATCGCCGCGCTGGAAAAGGGGCTGCCCGGCAAGTTCAAGGGGGACCACGCGAAGGCGCTGGCCGCCTGGGCGGACAAGGCCAAGGCGCAGGCGGACGCGTGGGAGGTGGCGCAGCCGCTGAAGGCGACCAGCAACGAGCCGAAGCTGCGACTGCCCGGTGCCGGTGTGGTGGTGGCGGAAGGCGACACGACCAAGGTGGATATTTTCGATCTGGAATTTGGCCCCGAGGTCGCCGGGGTGCGGGCGTTCCGCCTGGAGGCCCTGCCGGATCCGGGTTTGCCGGCCGGGGGGCCGGGCATGGCCTGGTACGAGGGGCCGAAGGGGGACTTCTGCCTGGAGGACCTGAAGATTTATTGGGACGGCCAGCCTGTGAAGCTGGTGAAGGCGGTGCAAACGCACGCGAAGGGTGGCTATGAGGCGAGCAAGGCGATTGACACCGAGGGGCAGACCGGGTGGTCGACCGGGTTGACGGGCAAGCGGTCGGTGGCGGTTTTTTATCCGGAAAAGCCGCTGCCGGCGGCCAAGGGGTGGAAAGCGACCCTGTCGTTCGGGCGGCATTACCCGGCGACCTTGGGCAAGCTGCGCTGGTCGGTGAGCCGGCAGGAGCGGGAGCCGGTGGCCAAGGAGATGTCGGCCGAGGCGGAGCAGGCCCTGCTGGTGTGGCCAAAGGTGGATGGGGCGCAGAGGGAGGCGCTGGAACGGGAGTTCAACGGCGTGGCCCCCGAATTGGCGGAGGCGCGCAAGGAGATCGAGACGCTGCGCGGGAAGATGCCACGGCCGGCCACGACGCTGGCGATGCGCGAACGGCGGGCGGACAATGCCCGCGCGACAAAGATCCGGCACCGGGGCGAGTACCTGAGCCCCAAGGAAGCGGTCAGCCCGGCGGTGCCGGCTTTTCTGCCGTCGTTGCCCGCCGGGTCGGGGGCGGACCGGCTGGCTTTCGCCCGGTGGCTGGTGAGCCCGGACAACCCGCTGACTGCCCGGGTGACGGTGAACCGCCAATGGGCGGCGCTGATTGGGCAGGGGCTGGTGCGGACGGTGGATGATTTCGGGCTGCAGGGCGAGTTGCCCAGCAATCCGGCCCTGCTGGATTGGCTGGCGGGTTGGTTCATGGACAATGGGTGGTCTTTGAAGAAGCTGCACCGGCTGATCGTGCTGTCGAGCACCTACCGGCAGAGTTCCAATCCCCGCGAGGATCTGGCGACGGTGGACCCGGACAATCGGCTGTGCGCCCGGGGACCCAGGCACCGTCTGGACGCCGAAATGATCCGTGACGGGATGTTGCAGGCGGCGGGGATGCTGTCGGCCAAGATGGGTGGCCCCGGTGTGTATCCCCCGCAGCCGGCCTCGATCACCACGGAGGGGACCTATGGCGCCTTGAACTGGACGGCCAGCACCGGGGAAGACCGGTACCGGCGCAGCCTGTACACCTTCGCCAAGCGCACGGCGCCCTTCGCGCAGGCGCTGACCTTCGATGCCCCGTCGGGTGAGGCGTGCGTGGCCAAACGGGATCGGTCGAACAGCCCGCTGCAGGCGCTGCTGCTGCTGAACGATCCGGCGTTTCTGGAAGCGGCGCGGGGATTGGCGGACAGCCTGCTGCCCCGCAGCGAGGGGGAGCCCGGCGTCATCGCGTACGCCTTCGCGCGGGTGCTCAGCCGGCCACCCAGCGCCGAGGAACTGGCCGATCTGCAGGAATTTGTCCGCAGGCAGCGTGAGCGGTTCCAGGCGAAGCCGGAGCAGGCCCGGGCCCTGCTGGGGCTGGATGACAAGGCGAATGTGCAACAGGGTCTCCTTGTTCAGCGGGCGGCCTACACGGCCCTGGCCCGGTTGCTTTTCAACCTGGATGAAGCGGTGGTGAAGCGATGAACCCGATCATGCAACAGCAGGCCCGGCAACTGGCCCGGCGGACCTTTTTGGGCCAGACCGGGCTGGGTTTGGGCGCGATGGCCCTGGCGGGCTTGGGCGGCAGGGCGCGTGCGGCGGCGCAGGCCGACCCGCTGGCCCCCCGGCAGCCCCATTTCGCGCCGAAGGCGAAGCGGGTGATCCACCTGTTCATGACGGGGGCGCCCAGCCAACTGGACCTGTTCGACAACAAGCCGGAGCTGACCAAGATGGAGGGTAAACCGCTGCCCCCGTCGGTGATCGCCGGCCAGCGGTACGCCTTCATCCGTCCGGACGCGGCGGTGCTGGGGCCCCGGTTCAAGTTCAAGCGCCACGGTCAGTCGGGCGCGGAAATCTCGGAGGTGCTGCCGTTCACCGCCTCGGTGGCGGATGAGTTGTGCATCGTGCGGTCGATGAAGACGGACCAGTTCAATCACGCGCCGGCGCAACTGCTTTTCCAGACGGGATTCAGCCAGCCGGGCCGGCCATCGATCGGTTCGTGGGCGATCTACGGGCTGGGGTGCGAGACGAAGAACTTGCCGGCGTTTGTGGTGCTGTCGACCGGTGCAGGAATCAGCGGGGGCGCGGGGCTGTGGTCGAGCGGATTCATGCCCAGCACCTATGGGGGCACCCGGCTGCGGAACGGGGCGGACCCGATCTTGCATGTGGGCAATCCGCCCGGGGTGGACCAGGGGCTGCAGCGGGACACGCTGGACCTGGCGGCGAAGCTGAACCGGCTGCGCGAGCGGCAGGAGCATGACCGGGAGATCGACGCGCGGATCAACGCGTACGAAATGGGATTCCGGCTGCAGGCCAGCGCGCCGGAGCTGATGGACTTTTCGCAGGAGTCGGAAGCGACGCTGAAACTGTACGGCGCCGACCCGAAGGTGCCCAGTTTCGCGCGGGCGTGCCTGATGGCCCGGCGGATGGTGGAGCGGGGTGTGCGGTATGTGACGATCTACAACGAGGGCTGGGACGCGCACTCGGATGTGGTGGGCAACCTGAGAGGCAACTGCGGCAAGACGGACCAGGCGAGCGCGGCGCTGGTGCGGGACCTGAAGGCGCGGGGCCTGCTGGACGACACGCTGGTGATCTGGGGTGGGGAGTTCGGTCGGACCCCGATGGTGGAGACCAACCCCAGCCTGGGCCGCAGCCAGGGACGGGACCATCACCCGCAGGCCTTCACGCTGTGGATGGCGGGTGGCGGCGTGAAAGCGGGCCAGACCTACGGGGCCACGGACGACCTGGGTTTCCATGTGGTGGAGAATCCGGTGGATGTTTACGACCTGCAGGCGACGCTGCTGCATCTGCTGGGGTTTGACCATGAGCGGCTGACCTACCACCATGCGGGGCGGGATTTTCGGCTGACGGACATCCACGGGCATGTGGTTAAGGGGCTGGTGGGGTAGGGGTAGCTTTATTGGGGGTGGGCGGCGAGGCCGGGAGTTTGTCCCGGCCTTTTGCTTTGCCCGGGATGATATCCCGGTCTCGATCTCTGGTGTCCCTCCGGGACGGGGTGAATGGTTGTGGGTTATTGATATTGGCGGGTGTTGGGCGCACGAGATCATGCCGGTTTGAAACGGGATCATTTGAGTGGATTGGCGTTTGAGGAGTAGGCGGGCGCAGGGTTGGCGCATGGGGATGGACCTTAGGCTGGGCCGGGGGTTGGGCACCGGTTGGTTTGAAGGGTTTGGGAGCTGAGGGTGGGTGGGTTTCGGAAATGGGGGGCGC
Source organism: Gemmataceae bacterium (assembly GCA_017853285.1). Taxonomy (GTDB): domain Bacteria; phylum Planctomycetota; class Planctomycetia; order Gemmatales; family Gemmataceae; genus UBA6894. Next base: position 35 of record JAFMJU010000064.1, on the reverse strand, counting down.
GGTTCTGAACCTAGGGCGGCGGTTCGTTGAGCTCA
>JAFMJU010000553.1 GCA_017853285.1 Gemmataceae bacterium | reverse complement strand
TTCTCCCTTTCAATGACACCGCCAGACTCCAGGTCGGCAATGATCCGCTGCACGGCCCGTTCGGTGATGCCCACCCTCAGCGCCACCTCTCGGAGAACCAGCGAGGGATTCCTCGACAGCAGCACCAGCACATGGGAATGGTTGGTGAGGAAGGTCCAGTGGTGACCTGGTGGAACCGCCTTCGCTTGGATACCCGCATCAATCGGGTTTCCAGAATCTGGCTGTGACCGAGGCTCCGGAGAAGAAGCCTTGATTCGGCTTCTCCCCCCATCCTTGCCAGGCGCGACAGAGCGTCTGGAATTTTTAGGCTTCATGAAATCTGGCGGGCGAATGACCGCCCATCCCTCCCCTAACCCATTGGCATTGCTGTTTTTACGGCAGCCAATTGGCGAAATCAATGTCGTGAAACTGAATTCCAAGTCATTTTTTGCCAACGGGCATAAATCCATGATTTGAAATTGACGAATTAATTGTCGTGCTTTATGTTTCGCATATCTGGCCTGACATCCCAATCGTTCTTGGAAGAAATACCCATGGATTCCCTGGTGGCCGCCCTGCCCGGACTGATCGCCTTGGTGATGGTTTGTCTGGCCATGCTGCCCAACCGGGTCGCCAACCGGGTCCCAGGCCTGCTCGGTCACACGGTAGCCCTGCTGTCTTTCATTGCCATGCTGGCATCCCTTGCCGCGGGGTGGGTGACTACCGGTAGGGATACGCCACTGACAGCCGTATTCTCCCCCCGCCTCACCTCGCCGATTGGCATGGGCGTTTACCTCGACCCGGTGGCTGTGGTCATGGCTGTCCTGATCAGCTTCATCGGCTTGATCATTGCGCGATTCTCGATCCGCTACCTGTCCGGTGACGCGAATCAGGGGCGCTTTTTTCGCTGGATGTCCCTCACATTGGGAGCGTCCCTATTCATGGCCATCGCCTCCAACCTGCTGGTTTTCGGCATCGCCTGGATGCTGACCAGCCTTGGGCTCCACCAGCTACTCACGCACTACCCGGAACGGCCCTGGGCGATTTGGGCATCCCGCAAAAAATTCCTGATCAGCCGGGTGGGAGATATTCTCCTGCTCGGTGCCATTTGGCTCACCTTCACGCACCTGGGCACCCTGGATTACGCGGAGATTTTCGCTTGGGCTGAAAAATCCCGTGTCAGTGTGGCCGAGACCGACCCGGTCCTGCCTTGGATAACCCTGTTATTCGTGCTGGGAGCCATGACCAAATCAGCCCAGGTGCCGTTCCATACCTGGCTGCCTGACACCATGGAAACGCCAACCCCCGTCTCCGCCCTGATGCATGCAGGCGTCATCAACGCGGGGGGATTTCTGGTCATTCGCCTCAGTCCGCTGCTCAACCTGACCCCGCTTGCTCTGGACCTGCTGGCCCTTGCGGGCGCTGTCACAGCGCTACTGGGTGGCGTGGTCATGCTTACACAAACGAGCATCAAACGATCCTTGGCTTATTCCACCATCGCCCAGATGGGTTTCATGATGCTCCAGTGCGGGCTGGGCGCCTTTTCAGCAGCCATGCTGCATATCGTCGCCCACTCCGCCTACAAGGCGCACGCTTTCCTGCGCAGCGGCAGCGTGCTTGAAAAGGCACCCTCTAGTCTCGAAACCTGGACAATCGGCCAAACGGCGGGTGGAGGCCTCGGCAACTGGCTGATCCCACATGCTATTTCTCTGCTCCTGGTCTCCGTCGGCTTCTACCTGCTGAGGATTCACCCGCTGACCAAGCCCGGTGGGCTTCTGCTGGGCATGGTGTTGGCCTTGGCTCTCACCCAATTTTTGGTCAACAGTTGGGCCATATCCCACCGGACTCTGGTCTTTCACGGCTTTGCAGGCGCGTCACTGTTATGCGCGGCGTACTTCACCGCCTTTGCGGCCATGGATCATCTGGTCGCCCCGAGCGTTGCCGCTCCCCGCGCCGCGCCATCCGTTCTGGAATGGTGCCTGATGGCGCTGGTAGCCGTTGGCTTCGCGCTCGTTTTCCTGCTCCAACGTTTGGCGGGGCGTCTGGCGCAAACCAATTGGATGCGGGAGCTGCATGTCCATGCCATGAACGGCTTTTACATCGACATACCGGCCCGCAGGTTGACCGCCCGGTTTTACGGTCAGTCCTCGCCAGTCCCATAACGGCCCGTTCTTTCCTGACACCCATTTTCAGTCCCAGGTAGAGGCCTCCTCGTGTCCACGCTACAAAAAACACTCCAGACCAAGCCACCGGCCCGAAACAGGAAGGGTGACCAGCCGCCAGGTATGGCGGTGGACATCGCACTGGAACGCGCCTTGGAAAGCATCCATTCCCTGGTATCTCCACTTTGGCCCCTTGCCGATTATGTGGCTGTCAACCCGTTTTTCGGACTTGCGGACAAACCATTTCTGAAAGCCGTGGAAGAACTGGGGAGTGTCCGCGCCTGCGAACTGCTGATGCCCCGCTCCTACTTCCGGTCGCTGCTTGAAACAGGTCTTCTTGAAGAAGCAGATTTGAGGGATGCCCACTCGCAATGCGTCCAGGAACAGCCGGATTGGCACGCCCGGTTTTCCTTCAGCGACCTGAAAAATTGGCTGAGCCAGCCTGAAACTTCCGGACAGGATGTACGCTTCCTTACCCTCTCTGAAAGGTTGGACAAAAAGCATGGCAGTGCCTGGTCC
>JAFMJU010000063.1 GCA_017853285.1 Gemmataceae bacterium | reverse complement strand
GCGGTGGACGCCCGTGGCATCATGGCACTCGCCGGTGTCACTCCAATCCAAAATCAACACAGACCCATCCGGGCCCTCCAGCAGGTCGATCCCCCGGAAAAACGGATCGGCGGCCTGCAAAATGTCCGGCCGGTGCCTGCCCGCGAAACCGGATCCGCTTGGCTCCAGCGATTCCACGTTCACCCGCCTGCCGTGGAAATTCAGGGTCAGCAGTTTGCCGTGGAATTGCGGGGGCCACTGGTCACCCTGGTAAATCAGGGCGCCGCTGTGGGCATGTCCCCCTCCCAGGGAATCGCTGCCCCCGCCTGCATCGCGGGAAGAGGTCCACCCTTTGCCGGTATCGAAATGCCAGTGGTCCGCGATCATCTCCAGCGGCTCAAACACCAGCGGATTGGGGCTGATCGTGTGTGGGCGCCTGCAGTGCCCGCCCGGGATCATGTGCCACAAGTGGCCGTTCACCGTGTTGACGAAAAAACATTCCCCCCGGCTATCCCAATCGTGCCCCCACGGGTTGGTGGTGCCGTGGCACAGGGGCTCGAAAACCTGGCGCTTCGGATGGAATCGCCAGATCCCTCCCGCCAGCGGGATCGACTCCGCCTCCGTTTGGCCTGGCAAGCGCACCCGCGTGAAGGCCGAGGCCCCGCATCGCCCGTAAAGCCAGCCGTCCGGCCCCCATTTCAGGCCATTGGCAAAATTGTGATGGCTTTCCATGGGCACCTGGAACCCATCCAGCACCATCCGGGCCGGCCCGTCCGGTCGGCCATCCGCATCCCTGTCGGGAACAAAAAGCAGTTGGGGCGGGCAGAGGATCCACACACCGCCATGGCCCACCTGCACGCTGGTCAATCGCTGCAGGTTGTCCAAAAACACCCGGGAATCATCCGCCTCGCCATCGCCGTCGGTGTCCGAAAGCACCAATACCCGGTCCCGCTGGGTCGGGTCGAAGCGCAGTTCCCGTTCGGCGTAGGTGTAATTTTCAGCCACCCAAAGGCGGCCCTTGGGGTCAAATGCGGCCGCGATGGGGTTGCGTACCATCGGCTCGCTGGCGAAAACCCGCACCGAAAGTCCGGCCGGTAACCCCGAAAAACTCCGGGCCGCCTGCCGGGGTGCCAGCGGGCTGGCGGAACTCTTCTCGCTGTTTTTGGGTTCCGGAAAACCCTCCTGCCACCCCAAAACCGGGCGTGGCCCAATCAGGACCAAAGTCACAACAACTGCACCTAAAAGGGTTTGTGTGCTTTGCGGCATGGTGGGTCGCGCCGGGAGGAGGTTTGGCACTTGGAATCGGTCGATCCGCAGAATACCATGGCCTTCCGAACCTGTTTTCCGCCACGAAACCGCGGGTAAAAATTTTTTGGAAATTTTTACCCCTTCGTGCGAATACTGTGTGGACGGGGGAAAATCCTCTGCCCGTCACCCGGGAGGAATGCACCATGGCCACACCCAAGACCCACACCCACCGATTCGAGGTCCGCAAGGCCTTCACCGTGGTGAATCAGGGTGGCGACGGCACCCACGAGGTGGCGCTGAAAAAGGGAATGGTGTTCACGGCCCGGGTTCGCACCTACGTGAAAGACCGCGTCGAGGTGCAGGATTTTGTGGTGGAGCCGGATGGCGTGCTGTTCAAATCCGCCGCCCATCTGAATGCCGTGCCCTGTTCCCACACCCGATTCCTCGATTTGGATCCGGACACTTCCGGTGAAAAGTTGGCCCCCGGCGGGGCCTCGGGCGAGCCGGACGGGCTTTGCTGATTCACATTTGCTGAAACGCTGGTTTTCAGCCCGGGCGCGTTGAACCGCCTGTCTTCAACCCCTGTCCCTGCGGACCGGGGTGAAGTTGTATCAACCCCCTGAAAACGGGGTCTATCACCGGACAAGGCCGGGGATTTTCACAGGAATCCCTCGGCCCACCATCTTTGCGCGCTGCTCCCGGTTGGGTCGGGGCCGGCGGGGGTAGGCGCATGGCAGGAGTCGGCTGCGCTCCAGGTAATTTCGTAGCCCGCGTGTGGGGAGAAAATGGCTCAAGAACCGGAAAAAACTCAGGAACGCTCGCCTGTCAGGCACTCCACGGCAAACCAGTTGGCAAAAGCCAAATCGGGTTGGGTTCCCGCTGTCATCGGCACCTGGAAAGAATGGCTGACACCTTTCCATAGCCGGCTGGCCATGCTGAAAAAATGGCATCAGGGCCAATTCCCCCGCCCCGTTTCGTCGGGGCAGGCCGGCTGCTTGCAGGTGGCCAAAAAAGTCCGCCCGCCGAAATCCCGCCGCCGGGGTGACGCGGAGAAAAACCGTGTCCGCGAATGGGTGAGCTCGATGGTGGATGTGAGGGTGCGGTGGTTGGCTTTCTGCCTGTTTCTCGATCCGGCCGGCGTGAACAAGGGCTTGCTGGAAATGGCCGGGGTCCTTGGGGTCAGCCCCGCCTGGGTGGGCGAAAAAATCGGGGTGCTTCTGGAGGAAAGGTTTTTGTTGGCGCGGGGTGACAACCATGCGGGTGAATTGTCCGCTTGAGAAAAAAACGGGTGAGCGGGTGTCGCCGGGGCGCAAGTTGCCCGGTCGGCCCCGTTTGGTGGTGTGGTTCATCGGCAAACTAAGGGGAGGAAAAAATGGAATTCGCATCTGAGAAAATGCTTCGGCCTTCCGTGGCCAGGGAACGTTTGAACAAACTGCAGCCGATGATGAGCCGTCATTTGGCGGGGATGGGGTCCGATTCCACCGTCCTGCAAAGGCGTGACCGACTGTTCGTGCGGCTCGACCTCCCCTGCCGTTCGCTCGAATCCTTCTACTGGAACCATGTCGGCCGCGGGGATGACTGCTACCTGGCCGGCGAGGTGGCCACGGATCTGGTGTGCAAGCTGCTCGACGGCAAAACCGCCTATCGCCCGTCCAAGGGAAAGCTTGGCTCCTGGCTCAGCCGGGCCATCCATTGCGACATCCTCGACCTGCTGGCACGGGAGAAAACCCGCCTCGATCACCGCGACAACCTGGCCTGGCACGGGGAAACCATGCGCCGGCGCCAGCAGGCCGGCGTGGGCGACCATCTTGAGAGGGAGGAGCTGCTCCGTCAGGTGGAAATTCTCACCAATTCGTTGTGTGACCCCAGGAAAAGGGCGGTTGGCAACGGAATCCTCCGCGGGCTCCGCGAAACCGGTGACATGCCGGTGCAGACCCAGTTGGGGAAGGAGTTGGGGATGACCAACACCGAGGTCACCCGCTCCAAACAGGAATGGCTCAACGATGTGCGCGGTCCCCTGGCGGACCGCGCGGTCGATTTGCAGGCTGGTTTTGTGGCGGAAACCCGTGGCTGGGTGATAAAGGCCTGAAAGTCGGGTCAGGGGTTGGGGGCCGTGGCCAACCCCTTGTCCCCGCCAGCCAGCACGCGACCCGTTTCCGGATGGATGGCCATCGCGTGCACCCTGCCTACCTTGGCGTCCCAAATCCGCCGGGGGGCCAGGGTGCCGCTTTCGGGATCAAGCCAAAGTACTTGTCCGTCATCGCATCCCGCCACCAGGGTGTCTCCCGTGTTGGACCATCGCGCCACGCGGGGGATCGACCCCAAACGGCTGAAACGGACCAACCTGCCAACCGCCGGTTGCCAAAGGCGCACAGTCCGGTCTTCCCCGGTCGTCGCCACCATGGCCGGCGAGGTTTGGCCCACCCCGGGCGGCCGGACAGCCAGGTCGCTGATGGGGCGAAGGTGGTTGTCCATCGATTTCTCCTGCCGGGCGGTTCGTGGATCCCACAGTTGGATCGATTGATCCACGCTGGCCGAAACCACCTGTTTCCCATCCGGCAGAAAAGCCACCGCCACCACCGGCTTCGAGTGGCCCAAATACCGGGCCGCCTGTTTCGGCTCGGTACCGGGTTTCCACTGAAAAACAGCACAGGTGTTGTCCCCCCCACCGGTGATGAAGCTCTCGCCATCATTCGACCAGGCTGCTCCGTAAACCAGATCGGTGTGGGCCTGTTTCCGGGCCAGTTCTTTCAGGCCGGGCCAGGAAAGGATTTCCACCTCACCGGCTTCACCCGGCCTGCCGCCTGCGGCCAGCAGGAAAGCCCCGTTCGGCGAGAATACCAAGGCGTTGATGTGGGCCAGGCGGCACTCGGGGCGACCCGTCTCCGCCAATTCAGGCCATCCAAGCAACCGCAGGCCTTCCTGCGATCCGGCAACCACCTGCTTGCCTCCCGGGCAAAAGGCCAGCGCGGTGACCGGCGGTTTGGTTTGGCCGGATAGCAACAAAAGCAGGCTGGTGACGATCGGGTTCATCCCAACAGGGCCCGTATCACCTGACCGCCCTGGTTGACCTGGACCGGGCGCCCGTCCGGCGTGCGCAACTCCGACTGGGGGTTGATTCCCAGCAGGGTGTACAAGGTGGCGGCCAAATCGGAAGGGGTGACCGGGTTGTCCTTGGGGCTTTCACCCACCCGGTCGCTCGACCCGAACACCTGCCCGCCCGGAATCCCGCCCCCAGCAAGCACCACGCTGAAAACGCGCGGCCAGTGGTCACGCCCCGCCCGGGTGTTCAGCTTGGGGGTTCGGCCGAATTCGCCCATCGCCACCACCAGGGTGGACTCCAGCAATCCCCGTTCGGAAAGGTCCGCCAGCAGTCCGGAAAGCGCCAGATCAAGGGATGGGATGAGGCCCACACCCTGTTTGGCACCGCTGTAACCGTCGCGCAACTGCAGGGTGAGCCCATCGTGGGTGTCCCACCCGGTATTGAGCACCGTGACAAAGGGCACCCCGGCCTCCACCAGCCGGCGCGCCAACAGGCACGATTGCCCGATGGTGCGGGGGCCATACCGCTCCCGCGTTTTCGGTGTTTCCCTCGAAAGATCAAAGGCCGCTTTCGCCTGGGGCGAAACCGTCATGCGGAAGGCCTGTTCGAAAACCGCATCCCTCGGGGCCGCCTTTTCCACCGTGGACTGGGCGCTTTCGAAAAGTTCGAGGAATTCCCGGCGGCGCTCCATCCGTCCGGCCGTGACCCGGGGAAAGAGATCCAGGTCCCTCACCTGGAAATCCGGCTTGGCGGGGTCGCCACCCGTGGCGAACGGGCGATGGGCCGACCCCAGAAATCCGGATCCCGCGGTTGAACGGTAATCCGGCACCGCGATGTAGGAGGGCAATACCCCGGTCTGGGGTTTCGCGTGCGAAACCACGGCTCCATAGCTGGGATAGTCCAGCACCGGCGAGGGCTTGTAGCCGGTCAACAGGTAGTGATTGGCGATGCCATGCTCCCCAAGGGGCGAGGTCATCGACCGCACCACAGCCAAATGCCTGGCTTGCCTGGCCAGGTTGGGCAGGTGCTCGCACATTTCCAGGCCGGCAACCGTGGTGGCGATTGGCCGGAATGGCCCCCGCACATCCGCCGGCACATCCGGCTTCAGGTCAAAGGTCTCCAGATGACTGGGGCCTCCATCCAGCCAGATCAGGATGCACGATTTCGCCTTGGCGCGGGTTCCGGTGATTGCGGCGGAAGATCTCAGGCTGGTGGCAAGTCCCAGGCTGCCAAGGAACCCCACACGCACAAAATCGCGCCGGCCTGGTCGACCTTGAAAGGCTGGCATGGTGGTGGTTGGCCGCATCATGGCTCCCGATGTTCTCTCAGTGCACCGTGCTGAAGGCTCGGCTGTTCAGCAGGGCCCAGACAAAATCTTCCAGCGACTCCCTGCGTTCCTGCGGGCCTTTGGATTGTTTCAAACGGGTCATCCAGACTTCTGTCTCCTGGGGTTTTGGCGCCCGCCCCAGCGCGGCCTGATAAAACTCGGCCACGATCCGGGCATCGGTCTGACCGTCCGCCAACAGCCGCTCCAGTCTGCCTTCGGTGTTGGCTAATCGACGGTTCAGCAGTTCACCATTCAGAAGATGCAACCGGGCGGGCAATCCACCACCGGTGCCCCCTTCCTGGCATGGCTTGCCGCGCTGGCACCTTCCCAGCGAGTCCAGTGCCTCAGAGGGACTGAGCGGATCCCACAGGGTGATGGCCCGTGTTCCCTTGGGTTTTCCTGGAAAGGCGTCGGGTACACCCAGTACCTGGCTGAATGCGTCCGCAAGCACCTCGGGTTCGGGTGGGTGAGGTATGTAATGGGTGTAATACATGCCCTGGGCCACCAACTCGGGGTCGAAGGACGGGGCCCTGCCAAAAGCCTGTGTCCTGGCGATTTGGCCCAGCAGATGCTTGAGGTTGAACCCATTGTCCCGGAAATCCGCGGCCAAACGATCCAGCAGCCGGGGGTGACTCGCCGGATTGGTGTCCCGCAAGTCATCCACCGGTTCCACCAGTCCCCTGCCGAACATCGCCTTCCAGACACGGTTCACTTGCGCCTTGGCGAACAGAGGGTTGTCAGCCTTGAGCAACCAGTCGGCGAAATCCCGCCTCGGATCATCTGACTGGGAAATGTATCCGGTGCCGGGCAGACGGGGGATGGCCGGGCTTCCGGTGCGCGGGTTGGTCACCTCGCCCCGTGTCGAAACGTTCACCATGGCGCCCCGTTCCAGCCTGGCAAATACCGCCGCCAGACCGTGGTAATCATCCTGGGTCCAGCGGTCCAACGGGTGATTGTGGCAATTGGCGCAACCCAACTGCACACCCAGAAACACCCTTGCCACCGCTTCCGCCTGGCCCCGCGCGTCTTGGCTTTGCCGGGCGAAATTGGCGGGTCCGCTCTTCCGTGTATCGCCGGTAGCCAGAACCAGCTCCCTGGCCCAGCGGTCCATTCCCATGGGATTCCCGCCTCCAAGGGCATCCCGCAGCCATCCCGTGTAGGCCGCTATTTCCCCCTGGTCGTTGGGTTGTGAGCGCAAGTTGAGCCAGCGCGAGAACTTGAGAGTCCAGTAATCCTGAAAAAGCTCGCTGCCAAGCAGTTCATCAATCTTCCGCGCCTTCTTGTCGGGGGCGACATCCGCCAGGTAGCCCGCTGTCGCCTCCCGCGTGGGCAGGGTGCCCGTGAGCGCCAGCGTCAGCCGCCGGAGAAAAACGGCCTCCTCGGCGGCAGGGGCGGGCTCCAGTCTCAGCAGCGACAGCGTTTGGTTGATCTCCTCATCAATCCAGTGGGCGGCCGGCAATCGTTTCGGGTCAATCGTCGTCTTGCCGATGGGCAGTGTGACGGTGACCGGCGTCACCCGGTCCAGGAACCGCGCGATCACTGTGTGCCTTCCCGGCCGGTGGATTGTCATCCGCGCCGGTTCTCCGGGTTCCATGTCGCTGGTCACCGTCACACTGGCCGGGTCTCCAGCCGTGAAAACGGTCCACGCTGTCACATCCACCCGGCCACCTTGGTCAAAGGTGGCAAAGGCCCGGGCGTTGGCCTGCTGGTTGGGCTCTGTCACCAGGTTGGTATCGGTGACCACCTCAAAGCGGCCGAGAGTTCGCGTGTTTCCCCGCTGCGCTCCCCCGGCGATCCATTCCTCCAGCAGTGCTGAACCCGCCCCGTTGGGGGGCAGGGCCACATCCCCGCCATGGGAGAGCTGCCCGGTGGGTTTTTTCAGCAGCAGGCTTTCCTTTGGCTTGGCCAGATTGATCCGCCGGCCCTTGTACGCCAGGACAATCGCGTCAAAATCGGCTTCCGGATCAGCGCCCAACAGCGAGAGGTGAAAACCGCCACGGCCTGCGGTGGCCCCGTGGCAGGCTCCGCTGTTGCAACCGGCCCGTGTCAGAATGGGGATGATTTCAGTGGCAAAATGCGGCTTGGCGGGGCTTGCGCCCGCGACCATTCCCGCCATCAGCCACAGTTGAATCAAGGCTGGCCGCCCCGGTTGCCCCGTTCTGGGGGTTTGGCCCCGTATTTCTTGGCCCAGTCCTTGAGGATTTCCTGCGCCTTTGGCGTGCCGTAGTCTTGCAGTTTGCCGCTGTTGACGATGGTGTTGGCGATCCGTCCCACCTCGGTGCGGGCGGCTGCGTTTTCCTTGATGTATTCCTCCACCGCCATGGCGGCCTTTTCCACATCTTCGGGCTTGGCATCCTTCCGGATGACCGGGCCAAGCAACGGGCGCAGGTTGGGGTCTTGCCGGGCCGGCTGGTTGGGCCGCATTGCCTCCGTGCGGCCTTCAATCTCGGCCAAAGTTGGAACTTTGCCACCGGCCTCTTTCACCAGGGCGGCAAGCACCTTGGGCAGGTCCGCCTGCAGGCTGGGTTGAACCAGGGCGAAATTGGCCGTCACCAGATTCTTGTTCCCCACCAGGATGGTTAGCGATGCCTTCCGGTTCAGTCCCTAAGCTCCGGGGCCTTCTCGTCCATCCAGCGAGATCCCGGTCGGCGCCTTTTCGGCGAGCGCGTGCTTCATGCGGTTGATGTTGTTTTCCGTCTCGGTGACATCATCCCCCAGCCAGACTACCCCGGTGGCCACGCCGTCCTTGGCTCGCGATTGACCATAATTGGCCAGCACACGGGTCAGGGCCACCGTCTGCCGGTTCACCTCATGCACAAAAATCAGAAGCTGCGGCCCCGTGTGGCCCGCAACTGCAAATTCCGCCTCCTTCCCCGCCTTTTCCCCCAGCACCAACCGCACCTTGAACGGCGCCAACTTCTCCCCCACCTGCGGCCCGGAAACAACCGGGTCTTGGGAAAAGCAGAGGGCGATGACGGATTGAAAAAAAAGCATGAGAATTGCCTGCCGGGAAGGGGTAGGGTGACCGGACTAAGTTTGCATTAGATTAACAAAAAATTTGGATATTCGACTAAAAACAGCGATTGCCTGCTGGTGGTTCAGGTTCTCCTTGTTGGCAACCAAGGGGTGAAGGTAAACAGAAACCAAAGGAGCCCGCATGCCCATCCTCCCCCGCCTCAAATCCATCGCCAAGCAGATGCTCTACGGCGCCGCACCCGTGTGGGACACCCCGGAAAACCAGCGCTACATGGGTTACACCCCCGACGATGTGCGGGTGTTCGACCGTTTTCTCAATATCCCCAAGCAGGCCGAACCGGGTTTTCTCGTCGATTATTTGGGGGTCCGCACCCGCCCGGAAAGTCTGGCCAACCATGTCCGTAACTTGGCGGGCACAGTCCACGGCATTCCCGTTCCGGGGGATTGGCATGCCGAGGCGGTTGAGCATATCGGTCTCATCAAGAGCGTCCTCGACGCCAAGGGTACCTACCGGATCATGGAACTGGGGGCTGGCTGGGGGCCTTGGCTGGTGGCCGGGGCCGCTGCCGCCAGGCATCTGGGCATCACCGATATCCACATGCTGGGGGTCGAGGCCGATACAGGCCATTACGCAAGCCTTCGCCAGCACCTGCTCGATAACGGCTTCGACCCCGACCAGCACACCCTGTTGAAAGCCGCCGTGGGGGCTAGTCCTGGAAAAGCCCGGTTTCCCAAGGTCAATGATTCCGCCAACCAATGGGGTGCCCGACCCACCCAGGGTGATTCCACTGCCGATTCCGCCTACCTTTCTTCCGTGATGGGCCCCGGCACTATCGAGATGGAGGAAGTGGACCTGCTGGCCATCAACGACTTGCTAACCCGCCAGCCCCAATGGGATCTGGTTCATATCGATGTGCAGGGTTGGGAGGCCGATATCTGCCGCGCCGGTATGGGGGAATTGGGTAAACGCGCCAAACGGGTGATCATTGGAACCCATTCCCGAAAACTCGATGGAGACCTGATGGAAATGTTCCACCAGGCCGGCTGGCTGCTGGAACACGAAAAACCCACGCAGATGCAATACGACCGCCAAGCCGAAAAGCTCGAAAGCATGACCCGCGCGGACGGGACACAGGTTTGGGTTAAACCGGACAAAAACATCCAAGTCAAATATTAATTTAAATTAATTTTTGCATTTCTCTTGATCCGACCTAAGTTTCCCGGCGTAGGAAACAGGCGCAATGATAATGCATCTCTAGAGTTTTTAAGCTATAATTTTATAGCTTATGAATTTTAAGAAATCAGGTCCATGAAGAAGAACTTGCAGGAAACCCAAACCTCTGTTCAATGCCCGAAATGCCAGGGAGCATTTCGGCTGTCAGGGGAGGATTCCGTTCAATTTTTGATCCAACTAAAGGTTCAGGTGGAATGTCCCACCTGCCGGAACCAGGTTTTTATTTCGGCCATTCCTGTTGGCCTTGGCACCAAGAACAAAGTGTCAAAGTCAGGCGCCTCCATGGTCGGGGCGGCTTTGCCAAAGAAAATCGGCAATGTCGTGAAAGGGGAACCGCCTTTCAAGCCATTAGGTACCGGTAATGGTCCTTCTGTGGTCAACTCCTCTCCCTCTATACCTTTTGCCCCCTTGGCGAATCCCGGACAAAAATCTCCAATCAGGGAAAAACCTGTGGAGGAGATGGCCAAGGGCGATAACAAAAGCTGGTTGCAGAATCAAACACCATTGTCAAAGGGCCTGATGGTGCTAGTTGGAGTCTTGTTGGTTGCCCTTTCAGTCATGACTTTCCAGGTGTTTAAAAAGCAACCGGCTGGCAAATCTTTGCGCGAATCCGAAGGCCTCGTTTCTGTTGATAATCATCCATCCGGAAATGGCGCCCAGAAACCTGTTCCCATCAATCCTGTCCCGGTCCAGATTTCTTCGGAGGATTCGCTTCCCGGCATAGGCGGCAGGAAAAAAGGGAAATAGTTCGATGCTCAGGGATCAGGTCTACCAGAAAACCCTGCGCCATTTGTTCCAACCGGTGGCAGACCTCCTTTTTGAAAAGGAGGATGTGACCGAAATCCTGATCAACGGCCATGACAAGGTCTACTGCGAGCGTGCTGGAAAGCTGGAACTCACCGGCAGGGCCTTTGCCAATCCTCATGCCTTGGAAATTGCCGTAAGAAACCTGGCAGAGTATGTCGGCAGGAGATTGGACGAGAATAATCACAGCATGGACGCCCGGTTGCCCCCTCCCGATGCGTTCAGGGTCCATGCCATCATCCCGCCATGCAGCAGGGCGGGGATTTGCCTTTCCATTCGCAAATTCGGCAAGAAAAACGAGACCACCCTCGATTGGATCGTGAAAAAGGGGTCCCTGTCGCCCATGGCGGCCGAATACCTGGGGCTTATGGTTCAAACCCACCGGAATATTGTGGTCTCGGGTGGAACCGGAAGTGGCAAGACCTCGCTGCTAAACGCCCTTTCCTTCACCATTCCTGGAAATGAGCGCATCGTGGTGATCGAAGACTCTTCCGAATTGCAACTGGCCCAGGAGCACACCGTATACCTGGAGGCAAAGCAAAAGGGCCCTGACGGAAAAGGTGGGGTCACCATTCGGGATCTGTTTGTCGATTCGCTCCGAATGCGTCCAGATCGGATCATCGTGGGTGAGGTTCGACGCGGTGAAGCCCTCGATCTCATCCAGTCCATGCTTTCAGGTCACGATGGCTCGTTAAGCACTGTCCATGCCTCCAGCCCCCTGCTTGCATTGGTGCGGCTGGAGACCCTTTCCCTGATGAGCGATGTGGCTTTGCCTGTTTATGTTGCACGAATGCAAATTGCCCAGGCGATGCATGTTGTTGCCCAAGTTTCCAGATTGCCGGATGGAAGCCGGAAGGTTGTGGAGATAAGTGAGGGTTGTGGCTTGGGGCCTGGGGAAAGATACCGGCTAAAGCCTATTTTCAGATTGGTTTCCAAGCCCACCGGCGACCCTGAGTTGACATGGACAGGAAAAAAATCAAGGTTCGGAAGGACAATTGCCCTCTCGATATCAGCGGAAAAGAGAACTTTGACCAATCCGATTTGGCAAAAATCAGCTGAATATCAGGGACCAATTTGAGGCAGTATTGGCAATCTGGCGGGCTTGGAATGTGGCCGAAAAGAATATCGAGGGGGTTTTCTGATGGAATTCTTGTTGTTTTTTTGTGGGGAACAAAAAGAAAAATATTTTTTTTGAATTCATCAAAATCGTGAGCTAGGGAAGGATTGAAGTGCGAATAAT
>JAFMJU010000552.1 GCA_017853285.1 Gemmataceae bacterium | reverse complement strand
GGGTGGGTTATCGGGCCGGTGGTGGTGCTGCCGATCGCCGGAAAAACCTTGCGGTATATGGCGGAAAGGCACGGTCAGCTGTCGGAAATGGATGGGCTGGTTTACCTGGTGGCACCCATGGTGGTCGCCTATTGCTTTGCCTGGCGGTTGAACCGGAAAGTCCGCCACGGATTCGATGGGTCTGGTGTTGGATGCCGGGTCTTGCTGTTCGGCGCCTGGATATTCTTTTTGTTGAACTTCGCGTTCTTTGATTATCCCTGGCCTTGGCTGCCATGGACGGGACGCACCCCCAGTGCGCTGGTGTATGTGGTGTGCCTGGCGGGTTTGAGTTGGTTGGCGCTGAGTCACAGAGTGAAAGAGGTTGCTTGAACAAACCAAGGTACCTATTGCCAATAATCCAATGTCAAACCTGGAATCCTTCGGAATTCACTAGAGTTGTGGGTTACCAATTTCGCATTATTCGCCATTGCTATCGACGCAATAATCGAATCATTCGGGCCAATCATTTGGCCAGAGGCCTGCAGATCAGAACGAATCCTTGCATAGTGGCGAGCGGCCTTCTCATCGAAGGCGAGACAAGGAAAAGCTTTCTGCAAAAGGGCTATAGCCTTTTGATTGGCGGCTTCATTGGCTTTGCCGCTTTGGATGGCACCGTAAAGAAGTTCCGCCAGAACCATGGAGCAAATGAAAACCGAATCTTGCTGGGTGGACAGGATCCGAAGGGTGCCTTTGATTCTGGGCCGTTCCTCAAATGGTCAACAAATGCGTTTGTATCGAGGAGATATTTCAATTCAGCGGATTCCTGTCTTCAGGTGGCCCGATTGGATCCTCCACAAAATCTCCCTGCCAAGAGCCAGCGGTAGCCAAGACCGCGGCTTTCCACGATTCGGCTTTGGGCATATTTTTTTTGTTTGAAGACGGTTCTACTGTGATCAGGACTCGCTGGCCGGCTTCCTCGGTGCCCAGAGGAAGGTCCACCCGAAGGATGCCACCGGTTCCGACCGTCTGTTCAATTTGAATGCGATTCATGGGGATTACTTCCTCCTCCAATACTAAATTATATCCGCGCCAGGTCTTAAAAGACAATTGGTTTGGAGCCGATTCGGCGGAAGGTAACGGGTACGGATCAGGCCAGGGCGTCGCGGAGGATGGAGGCGTTGGCGACGAGGGGGGAGGGGCGGGCGGTGCGGTCCATGAGGGTGGTTTCGGGGTCGAAGCCGAGCAGGTGGTAGATGGTGGCGAGGATGTCCTTGGGGCTGATGGGGCGTTCGGCGACGGTGCCGGCGATGCGGTCGGAGCGCCCGATGACGCGGCCGCGGGCGATGCCGCCGCCGGCCAGCGCGATGCTGTAGACCTGCGCCCAGTGGTCGCGGCCGCCCCCGGCCACTTTTTGGATTTGCGGGGTGCGGCCGTGCTCGCTGAGGCAGACCACCAGCGTCTCGTCGAGGAGGCCTCGCTCGTCGAGATCCTCGAGCAGGCCGGCAAGTGCGTGGTCGAGTCCGGGGAGCAGCTCGTCCTTCATGCGGGGGAAGTGATCCCAGTGGGTGTCCCAACCGGTGCCGGCCAGGCCGTATTCATCCCAGAAGACGCTGACAAAGCGGCTGCCGGCCTCGACCAGGCGGCGGGCGGCGAGAGCTGATTGGCCGAACAGGGTTTCGCCGTAGCGCTCGCGCGCCTTGACGGGTTCCTGACGCAGGTCGAGGGCGTCGCGGACGCGCTTGGAGCGGAGCAGGTCCATGGCGGAGGCGCGCTGGCGGCTCATGGCGGGGGCGCCCGGGATGGATTCGAAGCGGGGCTGGGCGAGCTCGAGTTGCTGGGCCAGGCTGACGCGCCTGCTCAGCCGATCGAGCACCAAGGAGTCATCGTTGGCGCCATCCCCCTCACTGAGGGTGAAACGGCAATCGGAGTTGACGCCCCGGTAGGGTTCGGGGGCTTCCCAGACTTTTTCCTGCAGGGTCTTTTTGGCGTTACGGGTGCCGTGGCCGATGAAACGGGTCCAGGTGGGGCTGTATTCACCGCCGAGGAAGGCGGGGTAGGGGCCGGCCCGCTGCACCTCGCCGACGCGTTGGCTGGAGAACGGGAACGGAAGGGCGAGGTTGTCGGGGATGGGGGCCTTGCTGCCCCGGGAGCGGAAGAGGTAGTCGACCACGGAGCCGATGTACGGCCAGTGTCGGGCGTCACGGGGTGCCAGTTCCATGGCGACATCGATGGTGGGCACGCCGGTGGTGGCGAAGGCGACGCCGTGGATGGGGTGCTGGTGGGTGACGCTGCGGAGGATGGTCATTTTGTCCGCCACGCGGGCTAGGCGGGGCAGGCGATCGCAGAAGCGGACGCCCGGGATGCTGGTGGGCATGTGGCCAAACTCGCCACGGATCTCGACCGGGGCATCCGGCTTGGGATCGAAGGTTTCCAGCTGGCTAGGGGCGCCGTAGAGGTAAAGCAGAATGCAGGATTTGGCCTTGGGGCTGGAACCGGCGGCCTGAACCTTGAGCAGGTCGGCCAGACTGATGCCCGCCAGGGTGGACCCGCCAATCTGCAGCCAATCACGCCGGCTGAGGCCGGAACAGGCTTGTCGGCGGGAACCAAGGATCCGGATCATCAAAGACCTCCGGGGAGAGCCGGAAGGAAGTCAGGCAGGCTTCCCAAGTCTACCTTTTTGGCCGGTGG
>JAFMJU010000062.1 GCA_017853285.1 Gemmataceae bacterium | reverse complement strand
GCAGGCCACGCCGTTCCTTGGCGCAGTCATCGCAGGTCCCCTTCCCGCCATGACCGCAGCCTTTGGTTCCGTCCCCGGCTCCAGCGCCTTGGGCGCCAACACCTGCACCTTTGCCAGCTCCCGCGCCAGCCCCTTGCGGCCCGGTGCCACCGCCTTTGCCAGCCCCCGCCCCCGCACCCTGGGCTCCCATACCTTTGGAACCACCCTTGGAACCGGAATCCAGGCCATCCCCTTTGGCCCCGATCGGTTCCAGTGGCTGGGTCAGCGGTGTGGTCGCTGCACTGGCTTCCTTGGCGGGTGCCGCCGGAATGCGCGACGCGGTTCCGTTGGAAACCGTGTCCGACAGCGCGGCCACCTGAGTCGTTTTGGCTGAAGCGGAGGTCAACCCGTTCTGATTGTCAGGGGGAACCGGCACGCCCTTGGGGGGCACCAGACTTTTGCCCCAGGCATAAACCAGTACTTCCCCGGGTTGGCCGTCGCCACCCGTGGGCTGTTGCACCAGGGTCAGGCGCTCCCCGCTGGCGACCGAAACCACTTGGAAGCAGCGGCTGCCATTGGCCAGTTTCCACGAGTGCTGAACCTTGCAGCGCTCCTGCTTGCCACCTTCCAACTCCACCGTGAGATGGCGTTCCTTGGCAGGCGGAGAGCCCGCACCACCCTCGGTGGCCGAACCACTCTGAGCCTTTGCCTGCATCTGGCTGGAGGCCAGGGTGCCAACCAGGGCCCCGAGCCACAAGAAACGGATGGAGCGATACATGGGTCCCAAGCCTCCGCGCCGACAAGCCGGTTCCATGGTCACAAAAAACCACGGGCCGACGGATTCTTACCGGATTTATCGGTCATGCCGGGGCGGACCTTCATGCCGAATTGGCGGGAGAGGCAAGATTTTTGGATTAGATCGCCTGTGCGGGGACTCGCCGACGGGTCAATCGTTTGGAGATGGGCTCAAAACGGTGTAAAACGAAGCCTATTAGCCTGCCTGGAACAGCCAGAAATGCCCAAATCGGGGCCTTTGGCGACTTTCCTTACTTTCTGTTCATTTTATTTGGAAAAAGGTTATCACCATGTCGAGCGATCTGCCGCCCGCCGGGGCCACACCCGAAACCAAATCCGGCCTGGGAACCACCCAATGGCTGGTGCTCACCGTGGCGGCCATCGGCTTCCTGTTCGACACCTACGAACTGTTGATGACCCCGCTCGTGCTGGCGCCGGCGTTGAGCGAGCTTCTGGGAGTTCCCCCCAACCACCCGGATGTGACCACCTGGGTGGGACGCGTGCTGTGGATCACCGCGGTGTGCGGCGGTGTCTTCGGGCTGTTGGGGGGCATGCTGATCGACCGGTTCGGCCGCAAGACCGTGATGGTGGCGAGTATTTTCATCTACTCGTTTTCACCGGTGCTGGCCGGTTTGAGCACCAGTCTGGAATGGCTGCTGTTTTTCCGCTGCGCCACCTTCGTGGGTGTCTGCGTGGAGTTTGTGGCGGCGGTCACCTGGCTGGCCGAGTTGTTCCCCGACAAGCGCACCCGCGAGTTGGCCATCGGCTGGACGCAGGCCTTCGCCTCGGTCGGCGGCCTCCTGGTCACCGGGGTGAGCGCCTTCATCACCAAGTTGGCCAATGAGGGCAAATTGCCGGAACTCCCGGGTGGCATCAGCAGCCAGCCCTGGCGCTACACCCTGATGACCGGACTGCTTCCGGCGATCCCCATCGCCCTGTTGCTGCCGTTTGTTCCCGAATCGCAGGTGTGGAAGCAACGCAAGCTGGCGGGCACGCTGGGTCGGCCCAGCTTCCGCGAACTGTTCAGCCCCGCTTTGGCCCGCACCACCATCGTCGCCACGCTCCTTTCCGCCTGTGCCTATGCGGCCGCGTTCGGAACCCTGCAGGCGACAGTCACCCAAGGCGTGCCCGGCCTCCCGGTCGAACGGCTGGACGAGCCCCGCAAGGAGATGGGCAAGTTGACCAAGGCCAATGCGGCCATCAGCAAGCAGTTGATGGACATGGAAAAAGGCAGCGACAAGGCCAAGGAGTTGAACAAGGAATTCCTCGGCAACCTCAAGGCTATGGGCAAAATCAACAAGGAGAAGATCCAGCCCGAACGGGAGCGGGTTCAGTTCCTGCAGGAGTTGGGTGGCCTGGGCGGCCGCATACTCCTGGCCCTGGCGTTGGGCTACATCGTCAGCCGCCGCAGGATCCTGCAACTGTTCCAGGTGCCCGGCCTGGTCACCATCCCGCTGGTCTGGTTCTGGGTCTATTTCCAGCAGCCGGAGTATTTCGCCTGGGGTGTTTTCCTGGCGGGTGTCTTCACCGTGGCTCAGTTCAGCTACTTTGGCGAGTACCTGCCCAAGGTGTTCCCCATGCACCTGCGCGGCACCGGTGGCAGCTTCGCCACCAATGTGGGCGGGCGCATGTTCGGCACCTCGGCAGCCCTGCTGACCACCAACATATTGGCACCCAACCTGGGTTCGCTTTCCCCCAAACTGGCCGCCCTGAACACCTTCGAGAAGGTGACCATCGCGGCGGGCATCGTGGGAGCGGCGGTTTTCGCCATTGGCCTGGCTCTCAGCTTCCTGTTGCCCGAACCTCCCAAGGAAGAGGGCCACGTTTGACCGTTTCCCCGCAATCATTCCGCCATTGATCCTTTCCGAAGCTATCGATCTGGAGAAACCCATGCGTTCTTGCCCAAGCCGGATGATGGTGGCCTTGTTGGGTGGGTGGTTGGCCGCGGGTTGGGCCGCGGGCCAGGGATTGAAGACCGCGCCCGACCGTCCGGTCGATGTCAATCACCTGCGGCTTGACCTGAAGATTGACCTGGCCGGCAAGGCGGTAGACTCCCGGGCGACCCTGCAGGTCACCGTGCTGCGCGACTCGCCTGTCATCGCGCTGGATGCGGTGAACTTTCAAGTGACCGGCTGCCAATGGCTTGCGGAAGGTGCCATGCAGGCGGTGCAGGTCCCCTTTCGCCACGAAAAGGGAAGGTTGACCCTCACGCCGCCGGGCGGCTTCAAGGGCGGATCAAAGGCCGCCCTGACCGTCGCCTACCTGGTGAAAAACCCCAAGGACGGACTGTTCTTCTTCGGCCCGGGGCCCGGCGATGCCGAAACCCCGCTGATGGTGTGGAGTCAGGGCGAGTCGAACGGCAACCGCCACTGGATCCCCTGTCTGGACCACCCGGTGGAACGGCAGACCACCGAATTGGTTGCCACCGTGGAGAAGGGCAACGAGGTGCTGTCGAACGGTCGCCTGCTGTCGCGCCGCGACAACGCCGACAACACCACCACCTTCCACTGGCGCCAGGAAAACCCGCACCCCAGCTACCTGGTCACCCTGGTGGCCGGCAAGTTTGATGTGACAGAGGAAAAAGCCGGCGATATCCCGCTCCTTTACTATGTGCCCAAGGGCACCCGGGGGGATGTGGCCAAAACCTTCGGCCGCACCCGCGAGATGATGGAATTCTTCCAGCGCCGTTTCGGCACCCGCTACCCCTGGGAAAAATACGCCCAGGTGGTGGTGGAGCAATTCACATCAGGCGGCATGGAAAACACCTCCGCCACCACGCTGAACGACCGAGTGATGGTCGATGAAAGGGCGCTGCTGGACTACGATCCCGACGGCCTGATCGCGCATGAGCTGGCGCACCAGTGGTGGGGTGATCTGGTCACCTGCCGCGACTGGGCCCACCTGTGGCTGAACGAGGGATTCGCCTCGTTCTCCGAGGTCATCTGGGCGGAACACCACCAGGGCCTGGAAAAGGCCCGATATGACCTGCTGCGCAAGATGCGCTCCGCCTTGGAGGGCGACAGCCGGCCCATCGTCGACCGGCGGTACGGCGATCCCCGAGACATGTTCGACAACCGCGTCTACCCGAAGGGCGCCTGGATGCTGCAGATGCTCCGCTCCCGGTTGGGGGAAGAGGTCTTCTGGCAGGGTGTGCGCTCCTGGGCCGAGCGTTACCGCTTCAAGAGCGCTGAGACCGCCGATTTCCGCCGGGTGCTGGAGGAGACCAGCGGCCTGGACCTGGAGAGGTTCTTCACCGAGTTCCTCGAAAAGGGCGGTCATCCGGAACTGAAGGCCGAGGTGACCTACAACGCCGGCACGCGGATGCTGGAAGTGAAGCTGGAGCAGACCCAGAAGAACGAACCCTATGACCTGAAGATCCCGCTGGAGATCATTCTGGAAAACGGACAACGCATGGTGGAGGTGCTTCCGCTGGCCGAGCGGAAGGCGACCACCCGCATCAAGCTGGACCAGCCCCCTGCGACCTGGGAATTCGACCCGCACTTCACCGTCCTGGCCGCCTGGACCGAAAAACGCGAGGCGGCGCAATGGGTGGCCCTTGCCAACAAGGGTGGGGTCCATGGCAGGTCGCGGGCCATCGATGCCCTGGGCGCCATGAATGACCAATCCGAGGCTCTGGCCACCTTGGTTGCCCGGGAGAAAGTGCCCGGGTTGGCCGCTGAGGCGGCCGCCGCGCTTGGCCGGCAAAAAGACCCCCAGTCCCTGAAGCGTTTGGTGCAGGCTGTCGCCCTGCCCGAAGCCAAGGTGCGCCGGGCCGCCGTGGAGGCCTTGGGCCGCAAAAAAGCCGATGAGGAGGCCAAAGCCGCGTTGAGAAAAATCCTCGACAACGGCGACCCCTCCGCGGCCGTGGAGGCCTCGGCGCTCCTGGCTTACGCCCGCGTGGGTGGCGCGCCGGCCCAGGCGTTGGCCGCCAAGTACCTCGTGCGCGAATCGCATGGTGAAGTGTTGCGCACCGCCGCGCTCGATGCCCTGGCCGAGACAGGCAGCAACGACGCGGTGGACACGCTGCTGGCCTGGACCGCCCAGGGAAAACCGAGGGCCGCCCGTCTGTCTGCCATGCGGGCGGCAGCTTCGCTTGCCGACAAGCCGGCCGTTTCCGGGGAGAACCGCAAGCGGATCGTCGAGATGTTGATGGCCAGGCTCGATGGCGAGAAGCCTCAGATTCGCCGTGCCGCCGCCTTGGCATTGGACGGTTTGGGCGAGAAGGCCCGCCCCGCTCTCGCCCGGCTGGAACTGGCGGTCAGCGATGATCCCGACAACGCCGTGCGACGGAATGCCGAGAAAGCCCTCCGTCGACTGAACACGAAGTCTGATTCGGGGTCGATGCAGGCGGAAATCCGCAGGCTGAGGGCCGAGGTGGAGGCGCTCAAGCAAAAGATGACCGACCTCGAGGATCCTGACGCGGTGGATTGATGGGCCACCGCGGCTTCACGGATTGCCCGGAGCCGCCTTGTCCTGCGCCGCCTTCACCTTCGCCTCCCAGTTGTCGATCGCCCTCTGGCGGATGCGCCCCAGGACGCCCTGCCCGTGTTGGGCCTCGATGCGCTGGCGGGTTTGTTCGTTATGCCGGTTCACCTCGGCGCGGAAGGCAGAGTCCTTTTTGCCCGCGGGCAGGTCCATGACCGCCGTGCCCACCCCTAGCTCCGACTGGAGCAATCGCAAATATTCCATGTGCTGGGCCGAATAGGGCAGCGCGGGGTATTCCCACAGCACCAGGGGCCCATCACCTGGCTCCTCTGCGGGCGGGGCAGCCTGCTCACGGGGGCCACGGTGATCCCGGCTGCTGTCGGCGGAATCGGCGCAGCCGGCCATCAGGGCGCATGCGGCCAAAAGGCTTGGGATCCATCGGTCCAAAGGCGTGCCCTCATCCCGGGTTCGCAGGCAGTCGTTCCCATTCCCGGCGGACCTTGTTCAGTCCAATCGCGAACAGCTCGAAATCATCGGCAAGCCGGCGCAGCACACCGGCTTGTTCCGGTTCCGTCTGTTTTTCAAGGTGGCTGGCCAACAGGTAGCTGCGCTTGCCCTCGACAGTGTAATCCAGCAGCACATCCCTCCCCCCGCGGTGGCCCATGCGCCTCAGCCCCTCCGGATAAAGACCGGTCCAGTACAAGGCCAGGTCCCCGGCATGGCGGTACACCTCGCCCCGGGCCATGCCCTCGGGCAATTCGTCCGCCACCAGCAAGACCGAATGCAGGTCATCACCCTCGGGGTGGCCACCGGCGCCCAATCGACGCATTGCCTTCATCGACACGAATCGGGCCAGCAGGTCAGACAGGTAACCAATCACCCGTGTTTCCCCCAGGCCGAATTCCTGCAAAAAAGTCTGCTCAGTCAGGCCCGCGAAAAAGCGGGACAGCTCATCGACTGGATTGTGGGGCATAAACGCCCCCGCATGGCCCGGTGTCATGACTCGCTCCTCCTGGCGTGTGGGGAGGGAAGACCGGTAAGGGAAATCGAATGATACCTGTGGGTAATAAAACGCGCCGGAGCGGGTCAACCCCGCCCCGGCGCGCGGGGTTTGCATTCTTGGTACGCCCCGCACCCTCCGAAGGTTTGGCGCGTTTGGTCAGGCTTAGCGGCTGTTGTTGCCGCCATCGCCGCCGGCCCCGGCACCGCCGCCGGCGCCTCCGGGAAGTCCGCCACCCATCGGCGCGGTCGCACCGGCGTTGCGGATGGCCGCGGTCACTTCCTTCAGGCGATCATCGTACAGTTTTTTGGATTCCTTTCGGTTTTCACTGGTCTCATCCTGGGCGCTGTTGCGGGCCATCAGCTTCCCTTCCGGCGACAGGAAAATCACCTCGGTCCAGGTGCCAGCGAGGCTCTTCTCAGCGTCGGCGGTCGATGTGAGGCCGGATCGCTTCGGTTCATCGATCCGCTCGGATCGCACCTGCTCACCCTTGCGGATCACCCGCTCGTGGCTGAAATAAGGCCCCTCGATATCAGCCAGCAGGAGGTCTTTGCCCTGACCGGGGCCCAGCGGGAGGTTAACCGTCGGTCGGTTGGTGACCTTGTCCCGCGCGTTGTTCTGGTGCAGGTAACTCAGACCATGCACGGCCCGACTCCAGGTCGGCACCCCGCCAACCGGAACCGGCGGGCCGCCCACATAATCGCCCTTGCGTACCTTCAGGCGGGGAATGACCACCCATTGGCCCACTTCCACTGGCTCCGTGCCGCCCACGGTGGCTTTCTCCACCCATTGGTGCACCTCGAGCGAGGCGACATTGCTCACATCAGCCGCCACCGGTGAAGCTGCGTAATACAGGTGCTCCGATGGGGAGACTATGGGCGGAAGTTCGCGCCAGGCGTTGTCGTCGCCGGGAACCTCAAGGGGCTTGGCGTAGCTTTCCAGGGCCACATCGGGCCTTTGGTAGTTCGGGTTCTGAAGGATGACCCGCATGCGGTACTTGTAGATTTTGCCGCTCTCGACTGTGAAGTCCATCACACGGACAAGGACATCATCCGCTGGGGGAAGATCGGCCAACGAGCCGGCGCCGGCCATGCCCCCGGGGCCACCCATGCCGGGCATGGCGCCCATACCGGGCATGCCACCCATGCCGGGGGGGCCGCCGGGCTTGCCGCCACCCATCGCGGCAGGCCCACCCATACCGGGCATGCCACCCATGCCGGGGGCTCCGCCGGGGAAGCCGCCGCCACCGGGCTTGCCGCCCATGCCCATCATGCCACCGCCCATGCCCATCATCCCGCCGGCGCCCTCGCCGGGGCCACCCATGCTTCCCATGGACGCGACATCCTCCTCGCTTCGGTCCAACAGGCTGCGGCGGCGCTTGCGTTGTTCCGCAAGAAGCTTGTTCGTTTCGGCCTGCTGCAATCGTTGGGTCACCTTGCCCAGTTTCTTCTCAAGCGAGGGGTACAGGTTGTCAAAAACACCCTTGGGGCGCTTCCAGAACAGCGGTGTCACCGTGGTGCCGGCGATGGTGTTCTGGAACTGGATCATGTCCACCAGGGCGTCATCCTCCGGCTCGAACTGGTTGTAGGCCAGGTTGCGGATGCGGTCGTATTCCTTCCGCGCCTCCACGGTCTTGAATTCAGTCCAGGTGCCATCATCCTTGCGCTCGGCCCGCTGCACCTCCACTCCCCGGAAGTAGGGCGATTCGGTGACTCCATCCGGGAGTCGCAGCTTCTGGGAGTATTCCTTGGTCTGCTCCGCCATGGGGAAAGTGGCCACCAGCATTGCCACCCGGGCCGCCTTCACATCAATGGCGGGCTGGTATTTGCCCGTCTCAAACTCCTCTTCCGAGACCCAATCCGCCTGGTAGACGGTGCGCTTGTCCTCCTCCAGTCGGGCAATGGGTGATTCCTTGCGGACATTCTGCCCGCGGATGACGCCAAACACGCCCACCCGTTGTCCCGGCCCGGGAACTCCACCCGCGCCAGCAAGACCACCGGGATTGGTTCCAGGAGCCCCCATGCCTATCCCTGCACCCGGTCGACCGCCAGGCCCACCGCCCAAGGCGCCAGGCATGCCACCCATGGCCCCGGGCATACCGCCCAGGCCGCCAGGCCCACCGCCTAAGGCGCCAGGCATGCCGCCCATCGCGCCAGGTCCGGCACCTGGAAAACCGCCCATACCGGCGCGGCCACCGGCCATGGTGTTGCCACCCTTGTAGTCCTTGAGCACAAGGATTTTCACCCGGTCCTTTGATTTGTCGTCCTGGGTGACCACCAATGACTTGATCGGCAGTAGGGCCACGGCGCCGTTGGCGTCCTCCGAGACCGGCAAAACCTTGGGCATCTGCCGCCGGGGCGGGGCCACCGCGTCATCGGTGAAAAGCGGATCGCCCACATAGGCCGTGGCTGGGATTTTCTTCAGCTCGGCATATTCGATCTTGGCCGTCTGTACCGGTGGGTTGTCGGAATCGGACGGGGTGGCGTTGCGAAACGATGTGGTGACCCGGGTGTGTTCCTTGTTGATCTCGGTCTTCTTCGAGTCGGGCGAGTCGGCAGACAGGAAGCCGAGGGCGGTCAGGGCCAGCAGCAAGGCCGCAAGTCCTCCCGCCACGGCCAAGCCGATCTTTTCACCATGCTCAATGAAGAATTTTTTGAAGTCGATTCCCTTGAGGTCCATCTTCATGGCGTCGATCTCCAACCGTCAACCGAACCTTGTTTCAATTCCAAATGCCGGGCCGCGCGCGGGTGCCGGGGATTATTTCCCGGCCGCTGGGGCGGCGGCATCACCACCCTCGGCAGTCGGTGGTTTTGGTGGGAATCGCTCGTACAGCGAGGCGATCGCATAAACCGCCAGATCCACCATTTGACCGGTCTGTAGCGGTGCGGCTGCAGGCCCCGTGCTCCCCGTTTCGCCACCGGGAGCGCCACCCAGGCCGGGGGTTCCACCCATACCGGGCATGGCCGCCGGGCCGCCCATTCCGGGCGCGCCACCGGGAAATCCTCCCGGCCCACCGGGTCCGCCACCCATGCCGGGCATCCCGCCGGCCTTGCCTCCGCCCATCGCCGGCGGGCCACCCATGCCGGGCATCCCGCCCATGCCGGGCATGCCAACCATGCCGCCCATCGGGCCGCCCGGGCCACCGCCCATACCGGACTGGTGGGCCCAGTCCACCTGGGTGATTTGCATCCGCATGCGGGAGTTGGCGATCGAGGTGAGGACGGTGGGAACCTCGGCTTGGTCCACCACCACATTGATTCCGACCGGAAGGTGCCGGCACAGTTCGTTGGAGACGATGTAACGGGCGCGGTCGATCTTGTTGTTCATGGTTGGATCACCCACGGGGGCGCCTCCACCCGGTCCACCCGGTCCTCCGCCACCCATCATCATGCCGCCCATCCCAGCAGGCATCATCGCCCCCATGCCTTCGCCACCGGCGCCACCACCGGCCGCGGCGGCATCACCCTCGCCTTCGGCCGGCTTTTCGGCGGGCAAAGTGTTGCGGGGTTTCAGTTCGGCCTCCATGGTGCGGTGCGATTGCCCGCCACGGCCCAGGGCCACCTTCTCAATCCGCCGGATCGGGCAGTTGGCCTGGTCGAAAAACTGGCAAACCGTGAACGGTTTGGTCAGGTCGATGGTGCCGATATTCATCGGGGGAAAGTCCTTGAATGAACGGACTTCCCGGTACATCACGGGATCCCCCTCCAGCTTGATCTCCACGGGGGGCTGGTTGGGTTGTGCGATCATGAAACGGGTGGACCAGCCTGCCGCCTTGTCATAAAGGGGCTGGGGCCTGTGCTGGGCGTGCACATTCTCCAGGGTGCTGGACGCATCGATCCGCCCTTGGGTGCCAGGCACCAGTTTCAGTTTCCAGTAGGCGTTCGCCAGGACAATCGCCTTGGGTTCGTTGGAGGGGGACGCCACCCGGCGCATGTTGCCAATTTCGGCCAGGGCCTCGCGGAACAGGCGGACCACCTCGCGCCGCACGGACAAGTCTTCCTGCAGGATCCAGATCTCCTCGCGGTTGGGATCCAGATCGAAGGAGATGCGCTCCTCCAGCAACCCGCGCAATCCGGGTCCTGTTGCCACCTTGGCTCCACCACCTGCGGCGCCACCAGGGCCGCCGGCGTCAGGGGCGCCGGCCAATCCGCCGCCTCCAGGCTTGCCTCCACCCATACCCATCATTCCGCCACCCCCAGCCGCGGGTGCGGCGCCTCCCCCGGTGCCTGCCCCGAAAGTGATCGGCGTGGGCCCCTGCAGGATGCGCCAGTCGGCAGAGTCCTTGGAATTCAGCAGGAATTTGGTTTCCTGGATCTCCGCCTCGAAATTCTTGAACTGGCCGTTGTAGTACTTGTTCTTGTAGTCGGTGCGGATCGAGCCCGGGATGTCGTCCGTCGGGTAGATCAGGGGCTTCATGCCGGGCGGACTGTAATAAATGGTGTTCAGCGGGTCGCCACCTTGGGGATTCCACGCCTTCGCCCAGGTGGTGTTTTTCTCCTTCTCGTATTCCCCTTTGCGTGTTTCCCATGCGGGCAGGAACTTCTCGTTCTTGAAACCTCCGGTGAGGCCCTTGGTGGTTTTCAGGGTGTCCTCGTAATCCTTGCGCTTGTCCGCGCCCGGATCGCTCAGGGGAAGGATCACGAGCAGCACCAGCTCGAACAGTGCGGCGATCCCCAGAAGGATCCAGAACAGGTTCTTTTTCAACACCTGCGCGTCGAATTTGGCGGCCATGGTTGTCTCTCCGGTGTGGCGTGTGCTGGCGTTGATCAGGGTTTGGGGGCCATCGGCTTGTCACCGCCGGGGGCCGGGGCCGCCGGAGCCACCGGGGCTCCTGGTGTTGCCGGTGTCATGGGGGTGACGGGCGCGCCGGGCATCGGCATGGGTGCACCCGGCTTGGCCCCATCCATGGGTTGCTCGCCCATGGGCTCGCCCGAACCGCCCTCGGGGGTGGCTGGTTTTTCCAGCGCGCGTTCCACGATGGGCGGCGGGGGTTCTGGCGAGGCGGGAAGCCCTGGCTTGCGGGGTTGCAGTGGCAGGGAGCGATCGGGACGGATGGCCGCCGGGTCCGCTTTCTCGGAGTACAGTTTGGCGGACTCGCCCGCCGAGGCGCCTTCGGCGGAGGCCCCACCGCCGCCTTCACCACCACCCGATGCGTCAAGCATGTGGCGAAGGCTGTCGGATGGCGTGGGCTCACGCCAGATGAAATAAACCACGAATTCAGTCCGGCGGTCGGCCGAGGCCTGCGCGCTGGAAACGCCTCCGACTCCGGGCATGGCACCCATTCCGGGCATGGCCCCCATTCCGGGCATCGCGCCTGACATGGCACCCATTGCAGGCATGGTGGCCTTGCCGCCAGCACCACCGCCACCACCCTTGGGTGATCCGCCAATGGCACCGGGCCCATCCGCGACCCCGCCGGGCCCGCTTCCACCGGTTGACGCTGAACCAGTGCCTCCAATCGGCACCCAGGCATCCCGATTACTTCCTGCCGCTGCACCTCCACCCGCGTCACCACTGCCTTCCCCACCGGGGTTGGGGCTGCCCATCATCATTCCCTTGCCCATCATGGCGGCCATGCCGCCAGCCCCACCACCGCCGCCGCCCATGAGGCTGGCCAGCATCCCGGATGCGGCGATACCCAGTTGGGCCCGATCTGAAGTGCCCTGAATCTCGTAGGCGTACAGCATCACATGGCTGACCCGGTT